>NZ_JBFTSF010000367.1:0-7591 GCF_056399905.1 Cupriavidus sp. 01L46 | reverse complement strand
GTGTTGGTGTCTTGGTGTCTTGGTGTCTTGGTGTCTTGGTGTCTTGGTGTCTTGGTGTCTTGCCGTGTTGGTGTCTTGGTGTGTTGCTGTCTTGAACCATGCGCCAGGGGCGGGATCAGCCGAGCTGGCGCCCGCCGTCGACCACGATGGTGGTGCCGGTGGAAAAGCGCAGCGAAGTGGCACAGGCCACGATGGCATCGGCGACGTCATCCGGCTTGCCGATGCGCTTGAGCGGCGTAGTCCGGGCAGCTCGGTCGTTGAAGGCGCTGTCGCGCCCGGGCACGAAATCGGTGTCGACCACGCCGGGCGAAACGTTGAGCACGCGGATCTCCGGCGCCAGCGCGCGGCCTAGCGAGATGGCCATCATGTCGAGCCCTGCCTTGACCGCGCAGTACGCCACGTTGCTGCCCATGCCGGTGCGCCCCGCGATGGACCCCACATTGACCACCAGCCCCTCGCCCGTTGCCTTCAGGTGCGGCGCCATGGCGCGGATCGCGGCGAACTGGCCGCGCCAGTTCACCGCGAACATCTCATCGATCAGCGCATCGTCCAGCGCGTCGAGGTCAGCATGCGCAATTGCCTTGGTGAAGCCCGCGCTGTTGACCAGCATGTCGATGCGGCCGTACTTGCGCTGCACGTCATCGGCCAGGCGCACGAGCGATGCGGTATCGCTGATCTGCGCCACCGCCGCAAGATGATCAGTCGATCGGCGGCGTCGGGAAGGTCTGCTCGCCCGGCTCCAGCACAAAGTTGAAATCCAGCGTGTAGAACGGCGCCGCGAAACCGCCCCATGGGCTAGTGCCTTCGTCCACACGCCGGAAATGGCCCACCAGTTCGCGGTGCACGCCAAAGGTCACGTCCGATTCCAGATGCTCGGAATCGTCGGCAAACACCTGCGTGACAAGCGTGCGATAGCCCGGTGCCGCGGCAATGAAATGAATGTGCGCGGGGCGGTACGGATGGCGGTTCTGTTCGGCCAGCAGCTGGCCGACGGGGCCGCCCGTCGGCACGGGATAGCCCGCCGGGCGCACCGTGCGGAAATGGAAGCGGCCTTGCGCATCGGCCCGAAAGGCGCCGCGCAGGTTCTTGTCCGGTTGCGAGGGGTCTTGGTTGTCATAGAGGCCAACCGGCGAAGCCTGCCACGCTTCCACCAGCGCGCCGGCCAGGGGCTCGCCGGCGGTGTTGCGCACTTGCCCGCTCACAAACAATGGCAGCCCCGGCGTCTCGCCTTGCACCACGCAATCCCCGCACGCGTAAATCGGCGCGCCGCCGCGGTAGAACGGGCCCAGCAGGGCGCCCGGCGTGCGGCCATCGGTGATGCCGTTGTTCATCAGCGTCACCAGCGTCGACAGCCCAAGCACATCGGCCGCCAGCACCACCTCGTTGTTGGTTGCGTTGGTCGCATGACCCAGCGCCGCGACAAAGCGCAGCCCGAACTCGAACTCCTCGTCGCTGGGCCGCACCTCCCTCAGGAACGCGTGCAGATGATCGACCAGCGCGTCGACGACCTCCCGCAGGCGCGGGTCAGTGGTATCGCGCATCGCCTGCTTGACCAGTTGGCTGAGCGTGTGTTCGTCGTCCACCACGGACAGGCCGCGGCCGAGCCTCGGGGCAAGTGTCGTCTCCATATTCATCTCTGGTTTCCGTTCTTTGCAAACGTTTGCATTATGGACCGGGTTCTGGAAAAATCAAGGACATTTGCAATTGGACCGGCCCGCACGTCCTATGCTGTAGTACGGGCGAGCGCCCTCCTCTTCACAAACCTGAACTCCGCCATGCAGACCACACCACAGTCCTCGCCGCCCACGCAACCTGAGGCAATCGCCAGCCAGGTGTTCAAGGGCGCCATGCTCAGCCTGGTAGCGGGCTACGTCGATGTCGTCGGCTTTATCGCCCTGTTCGGCCTGTTCACCGCGCACGTCACCGGCAACTTTGTCATGCTCGGCGTGGCGCTCGCGCACGCGACCGGTGGCGTGCTGGCCAAGCTGCTGGCACTGCCGGTGTTCGCGCTAGCGGTGGCGGCGACGAAGATCGCCGTCGATGCCATGCAGGCGCGCGGCAGGCCGCCGCTGCCGCCGCTGCTGGTCACGCAAGGCGTGTTGCTTGCCGCCTTCATGCTGGCGGGCTGCGTGGCCTCGCCCATGGCCTCGCCCGACATGCCATCGGCCATTGCCACCGGAATGCTGGGGGTGGCCGCCATGGCGGTCCAGAACGCGCAATCCCGGATCGTGCTGACCGACCATGTGCCGACCACCATCATGACGGGCAACAGCACGCAGGTCATCATCGACCTGGTCGAGCTGCGCAGCGCCTCGGCCGACAAGGTGGCCGCAGCAAAGAACCGGCTGCGCAAGATGGTCCCCGCCATCGCTGCATTCGCGGCCGGCGCCGTGTCAGGCGCGTATGCCTATGTGCAGGCGTTGTACTGGTGCCTCGCCGTGCCGATCCTCATCCTGCTGGCGCTGGCGTATAGYTACCGGTCCGGCCCCGCCGCATCCCTGGCCAGGAGGCAGGCGTAGCGCCAGGATGCAACCATGGGAGCGTGCCTGAGCCAGCCTGAGCCAGGAACCGGCGCCCGACGTCCGCCGCGATGTGTCCTATAGTTCAAAGCCAGTGGTGGCGCAAGGAGATGCACCATGGCAACCTGGAAGCCCGACCCGAGCTTTTACCCCTCCCCGCGCCTGGCGGCTAAGGCGCCTGCCGAAGCACTCGCCTATGTGGCGATGTTCGATCCCACGCGTACCCAGCCTGACGGCATTGCCGTAGTCGACGTCGATCCCGCCTCCAAGGCCTACGGCACCATCGTCGGCCAGGTCATGGTGCCCAACGCGGGCGACGAACTGCATCACTTCGGCTGGAACGCCTGCTCGTCCTGCCTGTGCCCGAACGCCCCGCACCCGCATATGGAGCGGCGCTACCTGGTGGTGCCGGGCCTGCGCTCGTCGCGCATCTACATCATCGACACCAAGCCCGATCCGTTGCGGCCTGCCATCGCCAGGATCATCGAGCCGGGCGAACTGGCCGAGCGCACCGGTTACTCGCGCCCGCATACCGTGCATTGCGGCCCCGGTGGCATCTACGTGACCGCGCTGGGCAACGGCGAGGGCAAGGGGCCGGGCGGCATCATGCTGCTGGACCAGCAGGGCTTCGATCCGCTCGGGCAATGGGAAGTGGAGCGCGGCCCGCAGCATTTTGCCTATGACGGCTGGTGGCACCTTGGCTTCGACACGCTGGTGACCAGCGAATGGGGCACGCCGGACATGATCGAGGACGGCCTGGTGCCGGAGATCCTGCTCGGCTCGCGCTACGGCAGGCGGCTGCATTTCTGGGACATGACCAAGCGCAAGCACCTGCAGGAGATCGACTTCGGCGAGCAATACCAGCTCGTGTTCGAACTGCGCCCCGCGCACGACCCCACCAAGGCGTACGGCTTCGTCAACTGCGTGATCAGCCTGAAGGACCTGTCCTCGTCCATCTGGGTCTGGTATCGGGACGAAGGCAAATGGGCGATCCGCAAGATCATCGACATCCCTGCGGAGGCGGCGGACCCCGACCTTCTGCCGCCCATCCTCAAGGGCTTCAAGGCGGTGCCGCCGCTGGTCAGCGATATCGACCTGTCGATGGACGACCGCTTCCTCTACGTATCCTGCTGGGGCACTGGCGACCTGCTGCAGTACGACGTCTCCGACCCGTTCGCGCCGAGGCAGACCGGCCGCGTGCGCATAGGCGGCATCGTCTCGCACGCCACGCATCCGGGGGCAGGGGGCGCCGCGCTCAACGGCGGCCCGCAGATGGTGGAGGTCAGCCGCGACGGGCGGCGCATCTACTTCACCAACTCGCTTTACGGCGCGGTCGATGCGCAGTTCTACCCGGAGGGCATCGAGGGCTGGATGGTCAAGCTCGACGCCGCGCCCGAAGGCGGCATCCACTTCGACCCGCGGTTCTTCCTGCGCTGGCCGGCCGGCCATCGCCCGCACCAGGTCAGGCTGGAAGGCGGTGATTGCTCGTCGGATTCGTATTGCTTCCCGTAGCCGCATGGCGTCATAACCAACGTCATAACTAACGCCAAAACCAACGCCATAGCGCCCCCGCCATGTTCGCCACCACAGGCGTGCCGCTGGGCACGCAGTTCGCCACGCAGTGGTCCGCCCTGTGGCCGCTCTGGTGGCCGTGGCTGGCCATTGCCGCGCTGGGCCTGTTCCACGGTGTCAATCCCGCCATGGGCTGGCTGTTTGCCGTGGCGCTGGGGCTGCATCGCGGGCGGCGCAAGGTGGTGCTGCTGGCGCTGCTGCCGATCGCGCTCGGCCACGCCATCGCGGTGGCCCTGGTGCTGGCCGCCACGCTCACGCTTGGCAGCCTGCTAGATCCCCAATGGCTGGCGCGCGCCGGCGGCGCGGTGCTGATCGGCTGGGCTGCCTGGCATGCGCTGCGCGGCCATCGCCAGCGCCCCCGCGTAGGCATGCAGGCCGGCATGGCCGGGCTGGCGCTATGGTCGTTCCTGATGGCGGGCACGCACGGCGCGGGGCTGATGCTGGTGCCGGCGCTGCTGCCGTTGTGCCGCGCCGCCGGCGCACCGGCAGCAGGCGGGCCGCTCATGCCAGCGCTGCTGGCGCTCGGGCTGCACACGCTGGCCATGCTGCTTGCCATCGGCACCGTGGCGCTGCTGGTGTACGACCGCATCGGCGTGGGCTTCCTGCGCACCGGCTGGATCAACCTGGACCGGGTGTGGACGGTGGCGTTGACCGGGTGCGGCACGGCATTGCTGTTGATGGCATAGGCCGATGGCAACCCGATAGAATCGTGGGCCTATCGATTTAGCGCAGGTTTTAGCGCATATGCAAGCTATGCAGTCTCTGACTCCGGTGCGATTGGCCCGGCTGGTGTTCGCCGGCCTGGCGCTGGCTTTGTCGCTCCCGGCGAGCCCGGCATCTCAACAGTGCGACAGGAGCCGTTTCGCGATCGCCATTGACGCGGGGCATACCGCCAGCCATCCGGGCGCAACAAGCGCGCGCGGCGTGCCCGAGTTCGAGTTCAACTCGCGCCTCGCCGCAACGCTGGTGCCCGTGCTGGCGGGCATGGGGTTCGCCAAGGTATTCCTGACCAACGAGCGCGGCGCGGATATCTCGCTGACAGACCGCTCCGAGCTGGCGAATCGCCGCGGGGCGGATCTGTTCCTGTCGCTCCATCACGACTCGGTCCAGCCGCGCTATCTTTCCGCATGGACCCATGAGGCCAGCCCGCAGCGCTACAGCGACGACTTCAGCGGCCACTCGATTTTTTACTCCGGCCATAACCAGCAGCCAGATGAAAGCCTGCGGTTCGCGCGTGTGCTGGGGTCCGAGCTGCACAAGCGCTGCCTTCGCCCTACCCTGCACCATGCCGAACAGATCGAAGGCGAGAACAGGGAACTGGTCGACCCGGACCTGGGCATCTACAGGTTCGATGCACTCAAGGTCCTGGCCACCACGAAGATGCCGGCGGTGCTGTTCGAAGCCGGGGTGATCGTCAACCGCGCCGAGGAAGCCCGGCTTGGAGATCCGGCACACAGGCAGATGATGGCCGAGTCGATCGGCGCGGCGGTCGCCCGGTTCTGTGCCGGCGACAAGGGGGCGGCAACAGCAGGTGCTCAATCATGCTTTCCTCCCTGATGGCGCCGGGCCGGCCAGTGCTCGCAACTTGCGCGGCACGCTGCATGGGCGACAGTCGTCGCCTTGCTCGCCCTGTGCGCCGTGGCACCAGTTAGCGTCATTCCCCTCCGGCGCCCAGCGCATCTTGCCTCTGCAGCCGCGCCGGCACAGCCGTTACCACAAGTTTGGTCGCTCAAAAGCAATCCCTTTCAAAACATACGAAATACGAATCAATCGTATTTAATTAGGTACATTAGACGGTCGAAGTTCTTTTGATTGCCGTCATGGTTGTTTTCCCATTTTCCGTTCGCCGCTTCGCCTGGCATGCCGGCCTCGCGCTGCTCCCCGTCGCCCAGGCCGTCCACGCGGCATCGCAGGACGCGGCCGCACCGACCGAACTGCCTGAAGTGCGCGTCAGCGCCAGCACTGGTGGGTACATGCCATCCGTCGCCAGCGGTGCCACCCGAACAGAAACGCCGCTACATGAGGTACCGCAGTCGGTTCGCGTCGTGACTTCGCAACTGATCGACGACCTGGGTGCAACGCGCCTGTCCGAAACCGTGGACTACGTCAGCTCCTGAAAGGCCCGGCCGCAGCGCTCTATGGCAACAGCGAACCCGGCGGYACCATCAACATMGTGACCAAGAAGCCGCAGTTCACCAGGGCCAATACCGCAGACCTGAGTATCGGCTCGCTCGGTTTCCGGCGCGCGGCGCTGGACAGCACCGGCCCAATCACGGAGAACGTGGCCTACCGGCTCAATGTCATGGCGGAAGACGGGGCCAGCCGCAGCTCGCTGCTCGACAACAGCAAGTACCTGGTAGCCCCTGCCTTCGCGTGGGTAATCGACAACAAGACGCTACTGCAGTACGAGGGCGAGTTCATGCGCGCGCGCACGCCGCTGGACCGGGGCCTGATCAACGTCAACGGCCGCATCGACCTGCCTCGCGACCGCGTCTTGGGTGAACCAGGGGACCCCAACCTGCATCTGTCCAGCGACACCCATCAACTCACACTGGACCGTGAACTGGCGCCTGGCTGGCGCACGCGCATCGGCATGAGCTACAAGGAATCCGGCTTCTACGGCGAAGCCGCAGAGTTCGGCAGCCTGCTAGCCGATGGTCGCACCCTGACCCGCCGCAACAGCTGGCGCAGCCTGCCGTCGCGGGACACCTCGGCACAGGCCGAAGTGGAAGGCAAGTTCCAGACCGGTGGTCTGGGGCACACTGTGCTGGCGGGAGTGGAGGCATCGCGCCTCTACATGGGCATGGATATCGCCTACTCCAGCGTTGCATCCAACCCGTATGCTATCGACATCTACCAGCCGGTGTACGGCCAGGCGCAGCCGCCGGTGGCGCTGAGCATCAGCACCCGGGAGAATCAGCGCAACCTCGGTGTGTACCTGCAGGACCAGATCGATCTCTCCGAACAATGGAAGCTGCTTGCCGGCGTGCGGCTGGACAACTATCACCAGACGGTGGACAACCTGATCACGGCGAAATCCACCAGCCAAAGTCAGAGCGCGGTGTCGCCACGCGTGGGCCTGACTTGGCTGCCGGGCGCGCAGACCTCGCTCTACCTGTCGCTGGGTAAGTCCTTCCGTCCCAACAGCGGCGTGGACGAGGCGGGGAATGCCTTCGACCCGCAGCACGGCCGGGCGCTGGAGGCCGGCGCAAAGTGGCAGTCTGCCGACCAGCGGCTGGGTGCGACGCTGGCTGTGTTCGATATCGTCAAGCAAAACGTGCTGACCCGCAGCCCCACCAATGCCAACTTCAGCGTGGCTGCAGGCGAGGTACAAAGCCGCGGACTGGAGCTCGATGCGTTCGGCCAACTCGACACGCACTGGCGCGTTAGTGGCAGTTTCGCCCTCATCAACGCCAAAGTGACGGAGGACAACTCAATTGCCGTGGGCACGCGCCTGACCAACATCCCCAAGGTAAGCGCGAGCCTGCTGGCGATCAGAG
>NZ_JBFTSF010000366.1:0-5648 GCF_056399905.1 Cupriavidus sp. 01L46 | reverse complement strand
GCTCAGGTTGCTGCAGAGAACGCCGGCCGCGTGGCGCAAGACCAGGGTATCAAGAACCTGGACGTGCGCATCAAGGGCCCCGGCCCTGGCCGTGAATCGGCTGTGCGCGCGTTGAACGCGCTCGGCATCAAGATCTCGATTATCGAAGACGTGACGCCAGTGCCGCACAACGGCTGCCGTCCGCCCAAGCGTCGTCGGATCTAAGCGCCGGTGTGATACCCGGGCCGCGGGTGAGGTCTTCCTCGCCCTCTGCCCGGTGTGGTAACATCGCACGTTGACCTGCTGCATATGCTATGCAGCAGGTTTTCGTTTTGCGATTTTGTGTCTGGCGCTTGGCCTGCTGGTCTGTCGCCTGGTGCAAGTAGTCAGTCAAATGCTTTTGCGCGTGCCCTTATGGGAATGCGCTGGATAAGCCCACCGTCTGCCACTCACGCGTCCCTCGAACGGACGGAGAAGGCGGACTCGCGGCGCGTCAATCAAGGCGCCGCGATCGATCAGGAAGGAAGATAAAGTGGCACGTTATATCGGCCCGAAGGCCAAACTCTCCCGCCGTGAAGGTACCGACCTGTTCCTGAAGAGCGCACGCCGCTCGCTTGCAGACAAGTGCAAGCTGGACAGCAAGCCGGGCCAGCACGGCCGCACCTCGGGTGCACGCACCTCCGACTACGGCAACCAACTGCGCGAAAAGCAGAAGGTCAAGCGTATCTATGGCGTGCTCGAGCGCCAGTTCCGCCGCTACTTCGCTGAAGCCGACCGCCGCAAGGGCAACACCGGCGAGAAGCTGCTGCAACTGCTGGAATCGCGCCTGGACAACGTCGTGTACCGCATGGGCTTTGGCTCGACCCGCGCTGAAGCGCGCCAGCTGGTGTCGCACAAGGCGATCCTGCTGAACGGTCAAGCCCTGAACGTGCCGTCGGCGCAAGTCAAGGCTGGTGACGTCATCACCATCCGCGAGCAGTCGAAGAAGCAAGTCCGTATCGCCGAAGCGCTGTCGCTGGCTGAGCAATCGGGTTTCCCGGCATGGGTTGCCGTGGACGCGAAGAAGTTCGAAGGCACCTTCAAGCAAGTGCCGGATCGCGCCGATATCTCGGGTGACATCAACGAAAGCCTGATCGTCGAATTGTATTCGCGTTAATCACTCGAATTCTGACCGACACCATCGAACGGCCAGAGGCTTGCGTTTCCCGCCAAGCTTMACATTCAGCCCGACGCGCTGCCGCGCGTCGGGCTTATTGCCCATCGTGCGATGGGATTTTCAGGTTCCAAACGTCAGCCTTATCGGTGTAACGAGCCGAGGGTATTGAAAAGGACAACCTAATGCAAACAGCACTACTCAAGCCTAAAATTATTGCCGTGGAGCCGCTCGGCGACCATCACGCGAAGGTCGTGATGGAGCCGTTCGAGCGTGGCTATGGCCATACGCTCGGTAACGCCCTGCGTCGCGTGCTGCTGTCGTCGATGGTCGGTTATGCCCCGACCGAAGTCACGATCGCTGGGGTGGTCCATGAGTACTCCACCATCGATGGCGTGCAGGAAGACGTAGTCAACCTGCTGCTGAATCTGAAGGGTGTGGTCTTCAAACTGCACAACCGCGACGAAGTCACGGTCTCGCTGCGCAAGGAAGGCGAAGGCGTTGTGACGGCCGCGGATATCGAGCTGCCCCACGATGTCGAGATCATCAACCCCGGCCACGTGATCGCTCACCTGTCGGCCGGTGGCAAGCTCGATATGCAGATCAAGGTCGAACAAGGCCGTGGTTATGTGCCGGGCAACGTGCGTAAGTTCGGCGACGAAGCAGGCAAGGTCATTGGCCGCATCGTGCTGGACGCTTCGTTCTCGCCGGTGCGCCGCGTTTCGTACGCAGTCGAATCGGCTCGTGTGGAACAGCGTACCGACCTCGACAAGCTGGTGATGAACATCGAAACCGACGGCGTGATTTCGCCCGAAGAAGCGATTCGTCAATCGGCGCGCATCCTGGTCGACCAGCTGTCGGTGTTCGCCGCGCTGGAAGGCACCGAGTCGTCGGCGGAAGCCGCTTCGAGCCGTACGCCGCAGATCGATCCGATCCTGCTGCGTCCGGTCGACGACCTGGAGCTGACCGTGCGTTCGGCCAACTGCCTGAAGGCCGAAAACATTTACTACATCGGCGACCTGATCCAGCGCACCGAGAATGAGCTGCTCAAGACCCCGAACCTGGGTCGCAAGTCGCTCAACGAAATCAAGGAAGTGCTGGCTTCGCGCGGCCTGACCCTCGGCATGAAGCTCGAGAACTGGCCGCCCGCAGGGCTGGAGAAGTAATAGCCGGGCGCGGTGGCGGGCTTGTCCAGCCGCCGCGCCAGGTCATCGCGGCGACCGGCATGTGCCGGCTGCCTTAATAGACTACCGGCCCGCGCCGAACCGGAGATTGCTCCGGCCAAGCGATAGAAGAGCTGGTCAAACATTGCAATAAAGGAATCATCATGCGTCACCGTCATGGTTTGCGGAAACTGAACCGCACCTCGTCGCACCGCCTCGCGATGCTGCGCAACATGTCCAACTCGCTGTTCCAGCACGAGCTGATCAAGACCACCCTGCCCAAGGCCAAGGAACTGCGCAAGGTTGTCGAGCCCCTGATCACGCTGGCCAAGAAGGACACCGTTGCCAACCGCCGCCTGGCTTTCGCCCGTCTGCGCGACCGCGACATGGTCACCAAGCTGTTCAACGAACTCGGCCCGCGTTACAACGCGCGTCCGGGTGGCTACACCCGTATCCTGAAGTTCGGTTTCCGTCAGGGCGACAATGCGCCGATGGCGCTGGTCGAACTGGTTGACCGCCCGGAAATCACCGAAGCGCCGGCTGAAGAAGCAGGCGAATAAGGTTGATCCCGTCCCGTCCCGGCCCGCTTGCGACTTTTGGTCGCGGCGAGCCGCGCGGACACCGCTTACAATCGAGCCAGGCTATATGCCTGGCTCTTTTGTTTTCCGGGGCCGCTACGCCGGAGTCTGGCCGCCGGGCAGCCTGTGGCCTGGGAGGACGATCTGATGAGCGAAGCAATATTGGTGATGACATCGCTGCCGGACGCCGAGTCCGCAGGGCGTGTTGCTAGGGCCGTGCTGGAGTCGAGGTTGGCGGCATGCGTGAACCGGCTGGCGCCGTGCGAGTCCGAGTATTGGTGGCAAGGTGAGATCGAAAGCGCACGCGAGTGGCCGCTGATGATCAAGACCACCCAGGAGCGTTACGCCGCGCTGGAAGCCGCGATTCGGCTCGCGCACCCCTACGAGGTGCCTGAGATCGTCGCGATGCCGCTGGTTGCGGGATTCGCGCCTTATCTGGCCTGGGTGGCGCACGAAACCCGAACGGCCACAGACGAAGGCGACAGTGCGTAAGGATGGCGGCCGCTGCGCCGACTTACACTGATGCTGGCAATACAGCACTGCGCCCCGGGGACCGGCGCTATGATGCGAGCGCAATGCGGATACGACGAATGACATTTCAAAGGCAGGGCATGAGTTTCGGTGCGGGCGCGAGCGCCTCGGACGGTTGGGGGGCTGGGCAAGCCGTGCGGCATAGTGCCGCAGTGCGGCTGCTAATCATGCTGCTGGCCTCACTCTGGCTGTGCCTCGGCGGCATGGCGCATGCCGCCKCCGACGACTTCTTGCCGCCGGAACAGGCCTTCCGGTTTGCTGCCCATCAGGTCGATGCGAAGACGATCGAGGTTCGCTTCGACGTGGCGGATGGCTATTACCTCTACCGCGATCGCTTTGCCTTTGCGGCGCAGCCTGCGTCCGTCAAGCTGGGTGCGCCGGTGTTCCCGCCCGGCAAGGTCAAGTTCGACGAGACGTTCGGCAAGGAGATGGAAACCTATCACGGCGGGCTGACCATCCGCGTACCGGTGGAGTCTGCCCCGGCCGACGGCAAATGGTCGCTGGTGGTGACTTCCCAGGGCTGTGCCGACAAAGGCCTGTGCTATCCGCCGCAGGAAAGCGTGTTCAAGGTCGGCGGTGGTGCGCTTGACGGACTGTTCGGCAAGCGGGTACCGGCGGATTCCAGCAGCATCGGCAACAGCCCGGCCGCAGCAAGCGGCGATGCAGCCGGCCTCTCCCCCGCCCTGCCGGCCCCCACAGCCGATGAGAACGACCGCATCGCCGGCGCCCTGGCCAGCCGCAACCTTGGCGTGATCGCCGCGCTGTTCTTCGGCCTGGGCCTGCTGCTGACCTTCACGCCATGCGTGTTGCCGATGGTGCCCATCCTGTCGTCGATCGTGGTGGGCGAGCACGTTACGCGCAAGCGCGCCTTGCTGGTATCGCTGTCCTATGTGCTCGGCATGGCAGTGGTCTACACGGGGATCGGCGTGGCGGCGGGGCTGCTTGGTGAGGGCCTCTCAGCGGCGCTGCAGGCGCCGTGGATGCTGGTTGCCTTTGCGCTGCTGATGGTGGCGCTGTCGCTGTCCATGTTCGGTCTCTATGAGCTGCAGCTGCCGCAGCACTGGCAGACCCGGCTGACGGCATCGTCCAACCGCCGCCAGGGCGGGCAGCTTGCTGGTGCCGCAGCCATGGGCGCGATCTCCGCGCTGATCGTCGGGCCATGCGTGACGGCGCCACTGGCCGGCGCGCTGGCCTATATCGCGCGCACCGGCGATGCCGTGGTCGGCGGCGGCGCGTTGTTTGCCATGGCGCTCGGCATGGGCGTGCCGCTGGTGCTGGTGGGCGTGGGGGCGGGCAACCTGCTGCCGCGCGCCGGACGCTGGATGGAGACGACCAAGCGCTTCTTTGGCTTCCTGCTGCTGGGCGTGGCGCTCTGGATGGTGAGCCCGGTGTTGCCTGCGTGGGCGCTGATGGCGGGCTGGGCTGCGCTGCTGCTGGTCGGCGCGGTCTTCCTCAGCGCCTTCGATTCACTCGGCCCCGATGCGCATGGGCTGGCCAGGGTAGGCAAGGGCCTGGGCCTGCTGGCGGCGCTGGCAGGCGCCATCCTCCTGGTCGGGCTGGCATCCGGCGGCCGGGATCCCCTGCAGCCGCTGGCACACCTGAGCGCCGCGCGCTTGGCGCCGGAGGCGGCGGCCGGCGGCACTTCCGACGTGCGGTTCGAGCGCGTGCGCTCGATTGCGGAGCTCGATGCACGCGTGGCGCAGGCCGCAGCCGCCGGCAAGCCGGTGCTGCTCGATTTTTATGCGGACTGGTGCGTGAGCTGCAAGGAGATGGAGCGCTTCACATTTACCGATGAGCGTGTGCGGGCGCGGCTGTCCGAGGTCGTGATGCTGCAGGCGGATGTCACCCGGAACAACGCCGATGACCGCGCGCTGCTCAAGCGCTTCGGCCTGTTCGGCCCCCCGGGCATCATCCTGTATGGCGCCGACGGGCGCGAGCGGCCGGTCCGCGCGATCGGCTACCAGCCGGCCAAGCGCTTTCTCGACACGTTGTCGCGCGCGCTCGATACCAAGCCCAGTACCTAAGACGTACCTGAAATACCCGAAGCGCCAGCTTCGGCGGGCATCGGCTAGCTTTGCTCCAGCCGGCGCCCCAGCGCCCAGACCGCGGCCAGTACCACCACCACCGCTCCCATCAGCCCCAGCGACCACCAGAAGCCCTGGGGCTCGCGCAGCCATGGCATGCGGTCGAAGTTCATGCCGAAGATGCCGGTGATCAGCGTGAGCGGCATGAACAGCGCGGTGA
>NZ_JBFTSF010000365.1:0-5695 GCF_056399905.1 Cupriavidus sp. 01L46 | reverse complement strand
CAACGGCATGGCACCGTCCCGAGAGATCCTCGTGTAGTCTCCCTACCCGTCACCTCCTGCTACACGGTTCAATTTAGCCATGGGGCAATACCTCCAAATTGCAGTCCGAGCCTTCGGCGTCGGCGCCATCCTTGTGATCGTCGCCGTTGCCTCTCGGCAAGTATATCTGCGGGTCGCTGCTGAGGCTGGTAGTGCCGGCGGTGAAGAGGATCCTGCAGCAATGATGTTGATCCGATGCGAGGCCATGCACAGCCGCCTGCAGAATCGGCCTGTTTCCGAAGACACTGCAGATGCTGACGAGGCGCCGCGTGCCCGGTGTATGGAGTCCTGAATTCGCAGCAAATCTAAGCAGTCTTCAGTTCACGCTCCTTGTGTGACGCTAATGGGCCGTCCCGCGCGCCGGCCCTGGTTCGATCTGACTCCGGAATCACGGCGGCGCGTATGTGGCCGGCATGCGGCTGGGCCGGGACCTCCCCGCAAGCGCCCCTCGCACGCGCCCAGCCTTTGCGAATATCCCCCCCCAAGGGGGCTTACCGCTGCGGGGCGACAAGGTGAACATCAGAGGCGCGTCATGCCGAGCGGCAAGCGCATGCTGCAACCCTGGCGCGGCTGGAGGCCTGGCGGGCGGAGTTGGAGGCAGCTGGCCGTCCGCTGGTGGAGCTACGTACCCAATTCTCGACCGAACAGGAACGGGCCCGTGGCGGAAGGCCGGTGGCCAAGGGCCGATCACGAATGAAGAACCGGGTGCGCCGGCGCTCCCCCTCAACCCGCATGACGGTAACGATGGCAATGGAAATTGATCGGGCGGACGCGATCCGCTGGATCCGGGCGCAGATGCTCGAGTATGGGCTGACGATGGAAGAGTTGGAGGCGGCCGGGTGCTTTGCGCCGCCGCCGAGCCCGAGCCCTGTCTGCTACCGCAATGCAGAGGGGCTGAGTTGGGACGGGGCGGGCGAGATGCCGGACTGGCTGCGGCGGGCGGTCAATGCCGGGCAGACGGTAGAGTTTTTCCGCCTCGAGTAGCACAAGAAAGCGACCCTGCTAGTTTCGAGGCCTGCGACGGCGCCGAGAATTGGGCACGCCGAGGTGGGGTTCATGCTCGGTGGCGTGAGGTTGAGGGCATCCCAAGATTCGCCCAAACCGCTATCACATGCGCGCGTCCCTCGCGGTGTGGCGACAACTCCCGGGCGCCTGCCATGGCCCTTGTGATAGCGGGCACATCCCCTTCTCGCAAAAAATGAGCCGTGAACTGCCGGCCTAAACTTCCTTCGTGTCGAATATGAGCATGTCAACGCCGGCCTGGGCAAAATTGGCCACGTCAGCTGCTGCGGCGGCGCCCTCAGGCGAAGCCATTGCCTGCTGGAGCGCCGCCAGCGAATCAAAGCTCAGCACCGCAGCCAGGTGAAATGGCGAATCGCCGGCCGGGCTTGCAACCGAGCCGCTGCTGACCTCGTAGCGTCGCAGGCCGGCGATCTTCTTGGCGATCGGAACATGGGTCGAGAAGTAATAGGAATCGAACGCCGCCGTGTCCGCAGGCTTCTTGTATAGCACCACTAGCTTTGCCATCGTGGTTTCTCCAAACGTGAGTTAGATAGAGCCTGAGTTTGCTTATGTAGCTTTCCTATAGCGCGTGAACCCCATTTCCGTCAGGGCACGTATTGTCCGGTGCGCTTGATGCATAACGGTACAAAACTGTGGTTCGCAGCGGGTTCCGGCGTGGGTCGACAGGGGCATGGCTTGGGGCACGCGCTGTGGAACGTTACGGAGTCACGCCCCCCCGCCATTCCATCCTTCGGGGTCGGGAGCTTGATGGACAACTAGCTTCAGCTATTACGGCCGCTGTGCCGAGAGCGCTCCGTTTGGTCTTCGGTACAAGCTGACTGACTCTTAACGAATGCGGCGCACGGCTTCGAGCATGGAATGCCCCTGACTTGTCAGGCGGGGGTAGGCATCGCCGSTATCATGACCATGCTCCAACGTGACCAGCTTGTGAACCAACAAGGTGTCCAATTGCTCGGGCTCGAGGTCGTCGATCTCCTGCGTGTCRCCAAGYAGCAGTAGCGCGGCGATTTCATGCGGRCTTAGCATGTCGCCCTCCTTTGTCGTGGTTGGAATAAAGAACTACGACTGCTGCCCCGAGCTCGATTCCACAGTGGACGGTGGCGACGGCAGCGGGTCATCGGTGCGAGGAGCAGGGAGCGTGCACCGAACGGCCACAATAGACTTCTTTATCGCCGGCATCAAGTCAGATATATGCGGCAATGCCGCAAAGTGAAGCGGCGCCAGAGTATCGACAGGTGGTTGACGCGAGCACGGTATCAATCTGAATCGGCTGCCCATCTCCCATCTCCAAGGAGCGAGTCCTGATCGACGCTCGGCGCAGCCACCTTTACCGCTTGGCCCGCGCTGTTCATGTCGGCTTTGTCTGCATGACGGCGCACACCCTCGATGCCTACAGACTGCGCCAAATCGAGGGTCGGCCGGGATTCGCGAAAAACCCGCCAAATCCCTGGCAACCCGTTGATTGATCGAGGCAATCTAGCCCGCCCAGTACCCGGATGACATCCCCTGCTGCTATGTCGCGCTAAAGCCCTCTTTCTTGCGATCGCGCCCCGCAATGCCGCGCCAAACCGTGATCCACTCGGAAATACTGGGCGGCGAACGCGCCGAATACGGCGAGCAGATCGTCGTTTCTCTGTCGCGGCGGTTGGAGGCAGAACACGGCCGTGGCTTCAGCGCCAAGAATTTGCGGCACATACTGCGCTTTGCTGAGGCTTTCCGAGCGAGGACATTGTCTACGCACTGAGTAGACAATTGAGTTGGTTGAGCGCAGCGACGGGTGTCGCGAGCTGCGGTGTGTGCCTGCCGCTGGCGTCAAACTACTGGCCAAAGGCACGATCTACGTGGGCGGCGAGTGGGATGTTGCCTAAAACGTGATCACTGCGCCGGCGGCCGTGCCCGTGTGGCACGTGAATCTGCGGCTTGAGCGCTCGTTGACCGCCGGGGAGCTGGCGGCGCTGGGCAGCATCATCGTCGCACCGGAGCCGGGCTCGCCATATCGGGTGTGGGCCTAATTACTCATTTTTGGCGATTTCCATTCCATTGGGGCGGGGACAAAATAGCGCTCACCGATCATTTATTTCTACCCAATATTATCCTGAACAGGCCTGTATTACTTTGTTTGTGTGGTCAAATTTGTTCAATAATTGCCATGTCCTTCATTTAACAACTTTTAAGAGGTATTTATATGTTGGATGAGCACGCCATTGGTCTGATTGCGGGATGGGAGCGGAGCCTCGCCACGATGAAGTCACCATGGCGAGAGGCACAGAAGGACGAGATCCGAGCAGCACGGTCGGATGCTGCTAGCTCCCCACTGTTTTCCGCAGAGTACAAGCGACTTTTCATCGCCGAAATAGATCGGCTGCTCGCGCTCTGAATCTTGATTCGCCAATTCCTGCCGACCTTGGGCGGATTTTTCATGCTCGCGTGCGAGTTGGCCACGCCGTATAGGGTGTGGGCCTGAAGATACTTGTCTGGCCCGACCAATTCTCTACAATTACCATGCGCAGTTGTCGCGCGGCGCGCGCCCGAGAGTAGGGGAGGGGCTCGCCAGTATCGATAGTTATGCTTGGGACACATGACGAGATCTGGAGGCAACTATGTATCCGCATGAGCGCACTCTGGTGGTGATCTATCCACTTGAATCGGGCGAATGGTTTTTCGCTGAAGTCAGCGGGGCAGGTGTAATTCACTTCGGGCCATTCGAGTCCGAGGATATGGCGAAAGTTCTAATCTCGGATATGTATCCGGAAACGCCAATTGTGGAGTTGCCCGCGCAATCCACGAAGCTGGATAACGACGCTGTGACGATCTTGGGATACGCCGCAGCACAGCAACCAACGGTTCATGAGGACGCCGGCGAGTAGCCGCGTCAGCAGCCATAGACCACCAGCCACCTTCGGGTGGCTTTTTCATGCCCATTTCATGCGCAAAAAAAAAGACCGGACCGCGCGGGGGCRTCCAGTCCGATCCTGCGCAGCGGCGCGAAAGGTGAAGCAGCTACCGCTGCGAGGCGAGAAGTTAAACATATTAAATTCTGATATAGGCGACGTCTAATTCATCTGTTGTTGTATGCCAACGCTTAATTCCGATTCAAAGCCCGTAATGTGCTGATTTATTCATTTTTTGAGTCCACATGGACCTACAAGCCTTTGCCGGCCTTCGCTATTGCAGGCCTCCAATCGATAGATTGCCAAGCAAGTAGGATCGCACTCGGCTCACTGGACACCGTGTTCAATGAACGGGCAGAGCGCGGCTGGTTGCTGGAGACGGCTACGGCGGCACGTCGGCGCCTGACGGGACCCGATCGGTTGCTCGACAAATGGGTCACCAACTATCCGACGATTCTCCGGCCGCGACTTGACGCTCGGCGTTTCGCAGCACCGGAGCCCGATTGGTGGCGGGACATGTCGCTCGCGGAATTGAAGAGTGTCTACTGGGGCGGGGAAGTCGCAGCCGAGATGGTGACGGCCTATCTCAGACCCGAAACCCAGACGCTATATGTGGTACCAGAGCACAGTTGAGAAGGCGTGAAGGACTTCGTGCAAACGCATCGACTCCGTCCGCAGACAAACGGCCCCATTGAGATCTTCGATGCGTCTTGGGAGCATCAAAGTAGCAACGCAAAGCAGCCAGAGCTAGCCCCGGCCGTATCGGTTTATGCAGATCGCACGGCAAGCCTCAGTTCCCGGAACCAGGAAGTTGCGGCGAAAGCCGCAAAGCAGAAATCCGGCATGTACTCGATCAATTCTGACAGGCCGCTCGACTCGACTACTGTGGCGATTCTCCGCACGGTGGATGGTGTCCCAAAGCACGGGACCTGACCCACTTCGGGGTGGGAGCCACGGCAAGAGATATCCTTCTGACCCATTTGCATGGTCTTAGAGCCACCCGGGCGACCAAGGGTGTTGATATCGCACTTGCAGTCGAGAGCTGGACACACTTCGACGARATCCGGGACGAGCTAAGTCGGATCGCAGGTTTTCGGGTATCGGATGACATCCAACACCGTCTTTGCTATCAGGTCGCCCGCCAAGGGCCAAAGTACCTACGGGCAGGATCAGGCGACGTCCTCATGCGGCCCTTCACCGCGGCCGAGCGGAAAGTCGGGGCGTGGAGTTGCAAAGCCACGCGCAAGCCGCGGCGATTCCGGTCTCGTCTACCGAGATAGTACCGATCACAAGCCTCATCATGCATCTTCACAAATTAGTACAGCACGCGATAAGTCGACTGCACTAGGCCGGACGGAAAGTGCCGGCTCGATTCAAGCGCCAGACTGACGTCGCGCGGCAGGGCGCCGAACAATGGTCTGCCTGCCCCGATCAACACCGGCACGGTGGTGACCACCAAATCAGCGATCAATCCGTCGCGCAGAAACGACTGAACCAACTGACCGCCATCGACGTACACGCGACGCGCGCCCGCAGCCTCCAGCTGCTTCATCGCATCCGTGGGCGTGCTATCCGCGAACCGCACCTTTCCCTGCAGCCTCTCCGGCACGGGCTCGCCAGCCAATTGCCGGGACAGCACCAGAACGGGCTTGTCGTAAGCCCATTCGCCCAGCGTGAGGATTTTTTCGTAGCAGCCTCGGCCCATAACGATCGCGTCTTTGTCGGCGATGAAGGTCAGATAG
>NZ_JBFTSF010000364.1:0-5696 GCF_056399905.1 Cupriavidus sp. 01L46 | reverse complement strand
CGCATGGCCAACCCGCGTGCCTTCGCCAGCTTGCGCTTGCGCGCTGGCGCGCTGGCGTGGCAGGCGGTTGGCCGCGATCGACGCTAGCGGGGCGATGGCAATGCGCCGTCGGTGCACGCGCGGTGCGTACCACCTGCAGGTGTCTATGGCGCCACTGCCCGGAGGCCAGTATCCTCTTACAGTTGCCCCGCCCCGAGCCCAATTCATCAGCCCAATGAGAACAAGAGCCGAAGTCGTCGTGCTGGCAGCCGATCTTGCCGGCACCACCGTGTTTGCCGTGGAGGGCGCCATCGTCGCCATGCGGCATGGGCTGGACTTTCTCGGCGTGCTGGTGGTCTCGCTGGTCACCGCGGTGGGCGGCGGCATCATCCGCGACCTGCTGATCGGCGCGGCCCCGCCCAATGCGATCCGGGACTGGCGCTATCCCGCCCTTGCCTGTCTTGCCGGTACCGCGGCGTTCGTATTCCACTCGGCGGCGCAGGGGTTTACCGGCCCACTGATCATCGCGCTGGATGCGGCGGGCCTGRCACTGTTTGCCGTGGCGGGCGTGCAAAAGGCGACGAACTACGGCGTGCGCCCGCTTGTTGCCACGCTGATGGGAACACTCACCGGCGTGGGCGGCGGCGTGGTGCGCGACATGCTGCTGGCGCAGGTGCCGACCGTGCTGACCGCCGACATCTACGCCACGGCAGCCTGGCTGGGATCCGCGGTATTGGTCAGTGCCCGGGCCCTGCGCCTGCCGCCGACCGTCGCCGCGCTGGCCGGCGGCGCCAGCTGCTTTGCGCTGCGGCTGCTTGCCGTGCAACATGACTGGCACCTGCCGAAGGTGCCGGTCTGGTGATCATGCCGTTGAAAGACACGCCAAAGGACTGGGTCCTGCGCGCGCCGCAAGCGGGCCGCATGGAACGTATCGAAGCGTTCTTTTCCGGGCATGGCTACGATCCGCATCGCCACGATACCTATGCCATCGGGCGGACGCTGTCGGGCGTGCAGCGCTTCAAATATCGTGGCGCGGAGTGCAACAGCTTGCCTGGCGGGACCATTGTGCTGCATCCCGATGAAGTCCACGACGGCGAGGCCGGCACCGAAGCTGGCTTCCAGTATCGGATGTTGTATATCGAGCCAGCGTTGATCCAGCAGGTGCTGGGCGGCAAGCCGCTGCCCTTTATCAAGAACGGCCTGTCCTCGGATGCGCGGCTGCGTGAAGCGACCGGCGTCTTGCTGCAGAGCATGGAGAGCCCGCTCGATCCGCTGGAGGAGGACGATGCGCTGTTCGATCTCGCGCATGCCTTGTGCGCCGCGGCTGGCGCTCGCGCCAGGCACCAGGGCTATGACTACCGGGCCGCAGAGATGGCGCGGGGATTCATTCACGGCGCGCTGCAGCGCACGGTCACCTTGAGTGAGCTGGAAGCGTGCAGCGGGCGCGATCGCTGGAGCCTGTCGCGCGACTTCCGCTTGCTGTTCGGCACCAGCCCTTACCGCTACCTGACCATGCGCCGGCTTGACCTGGTGCGCTCGCTGCTGATGCGGGGCCAGTCGCTGGCCGATGCCGCGCTGGCCGCCGGCTTCACCGATCAGAGCCACATGACGCGTCACTTCGGCAAGGCCTATGGCATGTCGCCGGCACGCTGGGTAAAGATGCAGCAAAGACTGCGCTGAGGGCGCCGGCTGACAGCTTGCACGATCGTACAAGATTTCACCCGCGAGCCTTGCTAACGTATGCGTTCATGACAAAGCAAGGAGATACACGCCATGCAACACGATCTGGCAAGCGCCCCACACAAAGAGCCCGGTAAATACAAAAGCCTGAACTTCGCGCAGAAGCTCGGCTTGATCCATGAGCGCTGGACGCCCAAAGTCATCGCCGAGATGAACGACTACCAGTTCAAGCTGGTCAAGATCGAAGGCGATTTTCTCTGGCACCACCATGCCGAGACCGATGAAGCGTTCATCGTGCTGGAGGGCGCGCTGCGCATCGATTTTCGCGACGGGCACGTGCAGCTATCGGCGGGCGAGATGTTCGTGGTGCCCAAGGGCGTGGAGCACAAGCCTTTTGCCGAGACGGAAGTGAAGCTGCTGTTGATCGAGCCCCGGGGCGTACTGAATACCGGCGGCGAGGGTGGCGAGCGGACGGCGGTCAACGACGTCTGGATCTGATCGCCCTCCCCCGCCCCACCCCGCCCTATGCTCCCGGCGCTCAGGCCTTGCGGTAGCGCGCGATGCCGTCGGGGCCCACCTCCATCACGGCCTCTTCCCGATGCACGAGATAGTTCAGGTGGGCAATGCTCTCGCCGGTTGCCATGCCGAGCAGCCCGGGCTCGGCGCCGATGGGGCGGGAGAATAGCTCGCCGAAGACATCCACCGCCCGCCTGGGCTCGGCCAGCGCGGCGCGCAGGCGGTCCAGCGCGTGGTGCTGGCTGCGCTCCAGATAATCGATGCGCGCGTGCAGGCCACGGAAGGGCTCGTTGTGCGCCGGCAGCACCAGTACGTCGTCCGGGACTTCCCGGCGCAGCTTGGCGAGCGAGGCCAGCCAGTCGCCCATCGGATCGGCATCGGGCTCGGTCGGGAAGACCGACACATTGGAAGAGATGCGCGGCAGGATCTGGTCGCCGCTGATCAGGATCTTCAACGCCTCGCTATAGAGGCAGGCGTGTTCGGGCGAGTGGCCGTTGCCAACCACGACCCGCCACCGGTGCTCGCCGATCGTCAGGTTCTCGCCGTCGCGCAAGCGCCGGTAGCTGTCGGGCAAGGCATGGACGTACTTGCCGAAACCGCCAAAGCGCACGCGGTAGGCCTCGATGGCATTGTCGTCCCAGCCTGCGCGGCGATAAAAGCGCACGCCGTCTTCCGGCGCCTCGCGCCCGGTGTCCGCCGCGAGCACGCGGCAGTTCAGGTACTCCAGCCGGGTCATCCACAGGCGGCAGGCGAACTTGCGGGTCAGCCAGCCGGCCATGCCGATGTGGTCGGGATGCATGTGGGTCACGAAGAGCCGGGTGAGCCCGTCCGCGAGCGCCCCACCCTGCGCGAAAAGATCGCGCCAGGCGGCGGCGGTTTCGCTGGTTTGCAGACCGGCGTCAACCCCTGCCCAACCCTTGCCGTCACGCACCGCCCACAGGTTGATATGGCTCAGCGCAAACGGCATTGGCATGCGGATCCACAGCACGCCAGGCACGACCTCAACCGCGCTGCCGGGCGCCGGCGCTTCTCCGCAGGGGTAGTCGAGAACAGGCTTGCTCTCGGCCTCGGGTGGGGGGGTCAGGCTCTCGTCGCTCATGTTGTTGTTTTCCTTGGGTCCGTACGGACATGCCAGCTGCGCCGCGTGGCGCTCCGGATACTGCACCGGTATGGGGCAAGGCTGCGCACCTTGCGTGCGACGCCGTGAGCGATTCTACCGAGGTCCGGCCCTTCGCGCAGCAGCACGTGCCCGGCAAGACGCCGGCACGGCGCCGGCCAATACGGCGGGGTATATCCAGATTCTATATCCGGCATCAAAAAACGATCTTGGACATTTAGCGGGGCCAGGGCAATAGTGGGGCCACTGCCGCAAAAGTCGGCGGATCCCGACAAAGCTATCGCGCGGAGACACAATGGGACTGAGCCGCTGTACTTTTCTGACAGGCGCACCGGCCTGCTTGGCGCAAAGCCCGGCTACGACGAGGTGTTCGAGGCCCCTGACGGGCCCGCGCCGATCGGCATAGACAACGATACGCAGCAAAGACGCATCCGTCTGGCGGCCGATCGGCAAGAGATGGCCGATGCGCCGGATTTCGCCACGATCGCCGCCTGCGTGGCGAGTGTTTCCGAAACGCTCGGTCTCCTCCCGGCGCACGTCCGGACCCGGCCGGTGGCCGAATGGCTCGATACCCTGCGCTGCCAACGTCGCCCGTTCCCCCATCCACAGGCTGGACCAGGCACTGGATCATCCCGTGCGGCACACCAGTCAAATCACGTTTTCATAGAAGGAATGGTCATGCCAGACTCCCCGGACACCGGCACGCCCGGCACTTGCCTGAAGGCATTTCGCAAGCAGATCCGCGACTTCCTGCAGGAGGCGGTTCCGCCCGACATCCGCGCCGCCACGCGCGCGCACTGCCTCGTCACGCGCGAGCAGGCCACCATCTGGCACCGCATCCTGCATGCGCGCGGCTGGGCTGCGCCCGGTTGGCCACGCGAGCACGGCGGCCCGGGCTGGTCGCTGGTGGAACAGGCCATTTTCCGGGAAGAACTCGCTGCAAGCGACGCGCCCTATGTGGAGAACCTGGGTATCGACACGATCGGCCCTACGCTGATCCGCCATGGCACGCCTGAACAATGCCGGCGCTTCTTGCCCGGCATGCTCACCTTCGACGACTTCTGGGCGCAGGGGTACTCCGAGCCCGACGCCGGCTCGGACCTGGCATCGCTGCGCACCGTGGCTCGCCGCGATGGCGATATGTGGGTCATCAATGGCACCAAGATCTGGCAAAGCCTCGGGCATTGGGCCAACTGGGCTCTGGTGCTGGCACGCACGGACGCCACCGCAGAACGCAAGCAGGACGGGATTTCGGTGCTGCTGATCGATCTGTGCTCGCCCGGCGTGACGGTACGTCCCATTCGCTATATCAATGGCTCGCACTTTCACGTCCAGATGTTCTTTGACGATGTGCGGGTTCCGGCCGCAAACCTGGTCGGAGCGGAGAACGCCGGCTGGGCCATCGCCAAGGGGCTGCTGGTCATCGAGCGCCTGTTCGTGKCACGGCTGGCCGAATGCAAGGCAGAACTCGCGCGCGCCGCAGGGCTGGTCGCGCAGCAGCACGGCGGCGGCGATCCGGCGCTGCGCATGGAGCACGCCCTGCTCAAGCGCCGGCACGCCGCCCTGGACATTCGCACGCGCGCGCTCGAAGCCGCCTGGTGGCCTGCCGTGCGGCAGGCGGCGCAGGGCGGTAGTCCCCAACTGGAGGCTTCGCTGCTGAAACTCGAAGGCATCGAGTTGCTGCAGGACCTGCACCTGTTCAGCATGGATGCCCATGGCACCGCATCCCTGGTGTTCAACCCGGAAGCCGTCGAGGGCAGGCCAGGCGAGGGGCCGACCGGACATGCCGGGCATGCCGGGAACCTGGCCCTGCACATGTGGCGTTACCGCGGCAGCTCACTGGCCGGCGGCTCCTCCGAGATACAGCGCCAGATCATCGCCAAGGCGATCTTTTCCGGACAGACCGAGATCGACTGCGCGCGCGCCGATCACCTGGGCGAACAGCAGGCCATGATGGTCGATACCGTGCGCCGCTGGCTGGACAAGCATTACAACTTCGCGCGCAGGCAGAAGATCATCGGCACGCATGGAGGCTTCGATGAAGCTGCGTGGACCGGCCTGGCCGAGCTTGGCCTGACCGGCCTGGCCATTCCGGAGGCAGCCGGAGGCCTGGGCAACACCATGGCAGACCTGCTGCCGATCATGGAAGCGCTTGGCGAAGCGCTGGTTCTCGAACCGCTGCCGTGGAGCGCGGTGCTCGCCACGCAGGCGCTGCTCGCCACGCCGCATGGCCCGGTACGCAACGCACTGTTGGCGGCGCTGGCCAGCGGACAGACCCGCTGCGCGCTGGCTTGCGGTGAGGGCGCCGGCGATGGCCGGATACCGCGCCCGAAGATAACAGCGCAGCGCACCGGCGAAGGCTGGCTTCTGGATGGTGTGAATTCGATGGTGATGGGTGGCGCCC
>NZ_JBFTSF010000363.1:0-5748 GCF_056399905.1 Cupriavidus sp. 01L46 | reverse complement strand
GGTCCACGCCGTGAAGGATGTGGGATTCGCCGTACCAGGCGTGCAGGTCCTGGATCTGCAGGGCAGGGGTGGGTTGGCTCGTGGATTGGTTCGTGGGCTGGCTCATCATGCGGCCTCCGTCAGTGCGGCATCGGCCGTGCCCATGTACGCCTCCATCACCTGCGGGTTGCGCGTCATTTCCTCGTACKGCCCCTCCGCCAGGATGGCACCGCGCTGGAGCACCGTGATGCGCTCGGCGATGGACGACACCACGCTCATATTGTGTTCCACCATCAGCACGGTGCGTCCCGCGGAAACTTGCTTGATCAAGGCGGTCACTACCTCCACATCCTCGTGCCCCATGCCTTGCGTGGGCTCGTCGAGCAGCATCAGCTCGGGGTCCATGGCCAGCGTGGTGGCGATCTCCAGCGCACGCTTGCGGCCATAGGCCAGCTCGGCGGTCGGCAGGTCGGCAAAGCCTTCCAGGCCGACGGCCTTGAGCAGCGAGACCGCGCGGTCGTTGAGCTCGTCCAGCGAGCGCTTGCTCTTCCAGAAGTGATAGGCGGTGCCGAGCTTGCGCTGCAGCGCCACCCGCACGTTCTCCATCACGGTGAGCTGGGGGAACACCGCCGAGATCTGGAAGGACCGGATCACGCCCTTGCGGGCGATCTGGGCGGGGCGCGCCCGCGTGATGTCCTCGCCGTTGAACAGGATGGTCCCGGCGGAGGGCGCATGGAACTTCGTCAGCAGGTTGAAGCACGTGGTCTTGCCGGCGCCATTGGGCCCGATCAGGGCGTGGATGGCGCCGCGCCGAACGCGCAGGTCGACCTGGCTGACGGCGGTGAAGCCCTTGAACTCCTTGGTGAGCCCCCGGGTTTCAAGGATGACGTCAGGCTGGCTCATGCGTGCTCCGCTTTTGGGTCTTGGCAGGTCGGTTCTGCATCGCGGCTCACTTCTTCACCAGTGCGCATTCGCTGGCGGACAGCGGGCGGAATGCCGAGTCGCCGGGGATGGTGCCGATGTACTTGACCAGGTCCCACGGGCCCTTCGACTCCGCCGGCGTCTTGGCCTGCGCCAGGTACATGTCATGCACCATGCGGCCATCCACGCGCACCTTGCCGGCGTGCACGAAGTCGTCGTTGACGGCGAGGGCGCGCATCTTTTCCGCCACCGCCGGGCCCTCCACCGTCCTGGCCGCCTCAACCGCCTTCAGGTAGTGCAGCACACCGGAATACACGCCGATCTGCCCGTGCGTCGGGTAAGCCTTGTGCTTGGCGTAGAAGCGCTCCACGAAGGCCTTCGACCTGGCGTCGAGGTCGAGCTTGAACGGGTCCACATAGGTCAGGCCCTGCGCCACGCTCGGGCCCAGGCTCTTCAGGTCGGTGATGAAGGTCGACGGCGTGATCACGGTCTGTCCGCCCTTGATCAGGCCGAACTCGCCCGCGGCCTTGACGCCGTTGATCATGTCGTTGCCGGCGTTGGCCAGCACCACCACCTTGGCCTTGGACGCGGAGGCCGCCACGATGGGGCTGCTGAAATCGCTGGCATTAAGCGGATGCTTGGTGCTGCCCACGTTCTTGCCGCCGCTGGCTTCCACCTCCTTGCGGAAATCCGATTCCAGCGACTGGCCCAGCGCGTAGTCCACGGTGATGTAGTACCAGCTGTTCTTGCCGTCGGCGATCAGCCGCTTGACCAGCGGCGCCGACACCGAATACGTATCCCAGCCCCAGTGAAAGCCGGTGGGCGAGCAGTTCTGGTTGGTCAGCGCCATGGCGCCGCCAGTGGAGACGATATTGATCTTCTGCTTTTGCCTGGCGATTTCCTGCACCGCCAGCGCAGTGGAGGAGTTGGGGAAATCGATCACCATGTCCACGCCATCGGTGTCGAACCAGCGGCGCGCCAGCGACGAGGCGATGTCCGCCTTGTTCTGGTGGTCGCCGGAGAGCACCGTGACCGGCTTGCCGAGCGCCTTGCCGCCGAACTCTTCCACGGCCATCTGCGCCGCGAGCACCGAGCCGCGGCCCGAGAGATCGGCGTAGGAGCCGGACATGTCGGTGATCACGCCAACCTTGACGCCGTTGGCATCCGCCAGCGCGGCGGTGCTGCATAGCAGGGCGATCAGGGCGGGTATCAGGGCAGGAATCGGGGCAGGAATCGGGGTACGGCGTGCGTTGTGCAGAGACTTCATGGGGGCGCTCCAGACAGGGTGAATGGGATTCAGGAACCGGGGTAAAGAACAGGGTGGCTTCGTCTTGGTGCAGCGATCAGTATGCTGACTATTAACTGCAGTGTACTGAGCAAATTTCGAGCCAGAGGACGAAGCCGGGGTACAGGGGTACAGGGGTGCGGGGGGATCAGGTATCCAGGTCGCGGCCACGGGTCTCGGGCACGAACACCATGCCGACGACAAAGGCGATGGCGGCGATCGAGACCGGATACCAGAGGCCGAAGTACACATTGCCGCTGGACACGTTCATCGCCGTCACGACGAACGACAGCATGCCGCCCACCCAGCCCGCACCCAGGTGGAAGGGCAGGGACAGCGACGTGTAGCGGATGCGCGCCGGGAACAGCTCGACCATGAACGCCGCCAGTGGGCCGTACACCATGGCGAGCAAGAGGATGGGGATCAGCAGCATCAGGAACAGCATCGGGCGGTTGATGGCAGCCGGGTCCGCGTGCTCCGGCCAGCCGGCGGCCACCAGCGCCTCTTTGATCGCCGCTTTGTCAAAGCCCTGCAGTGCGGTGTCGCCGATGCGCAGAGCGGGTTGCGCGCGGCCATCAGTCGGCGTGAATTCGTAGCCGACGCCAAGATCCGTCAGGTAGCCCTTGACCTTGTCGCACGCCGATACCGGCTCGGCAAACAGGCGGAAGTGGCAATCGCCGGCGCGCAGCTGCACCGTGTTGCGCTGCTGGAACTGTTCCAGCGCCGGGTTGGCGTAGTGCGTCAGCGCCCTGAAGATGGGCTGGGTGGCCAGCGCCGCCAGCAGGCAGGCGGCCATCATGATGTGCTTGCGCCCGATCCGGTCCGACAGCCAGCCGAAGAACAGGTAGCAGGGCGTGGCGATCACCAGCGCGATGCCGATCAGCAGGTGCACCAGCTCCAGTGGCACGTGCAGCGTCTTGTTGACGAAGAACATCGTGTAGAAATGCCCGGTGCCGAAGATGGCGCCGAGCCCGGATGCCACCACGAACAGCAGCAGCACGTACTTCAGGTTGGCCCAGTTCGTGAAGCTGTCCAGGATGGGGGATTTCGACGTGGCATTGCCAGCTTTCATGCGCGCGAAGATCGGCGATTCATGCAGCTTGCCGCGAATGTAGACCGACACCACCAGCATCAGGAACGAGACCAGGAACGGCAAGCGCCAGCCCCATTCGCGGAACTGCGTCTCGGTGAGGAACGTCTTGAGCAGGTACACCACCAGCAGCGACGAGAGCAGGCCGAGCGTGGCCGTGGTCTGCAGGGAGCTGGTGTAGAGCCCGCGTTTTTCCACCGGAGAATGCTCGGCGACGTAGGTCACCGCGCCACCCACTTCGCCGCCCAGGGCCAGCCCCTGCAGCAGGCGCAGCACCACCAGCAAGATGGTGGCGGTGATGCCGATCCGGCCATAGGTGGGCAACAATCCGACGCCCACCGTGGCGATCCCCATGAGCAGGATCGTCACCAGGAAGGTGTGCTTCCGGCCGATCTTGTCGCCCAGCCGGCCAAACAGCAACGCCCCGATCGGGCGCACCAGGAAGCCCGCGCCGAAGGTGGCCAGGCTGGCGAGGAACGCCGTGGTCTCGTTGCCGGGCGGGAAGAACAATGCACCAAAGTAGACCGCCAGCGCCGCGTAGATATAAAAGTCGTACCACTCCATCAGCGCCCCGAAAGACGACGCAAGGATCACCTTGCGTTCTTCCTTTGTCATGCCCTGCTTGCGCACGGCGGCACCGTCATTGGCCAGGCTGATCGTCATGGTCGTTTCTCTCCGGGGGCAGGTCAGCCTGCCCGTGTGTGTGCTACACACTGTCAGCATGCTGAGTAATTTCAATCAGTGTACTGAGCAGAATTTGTCAGTGTTATGGGGGTTAACCCTTTTGGCTCCGACTAGACATTCCCCAACCTCGTTGCTATATTAAAAATGCTCAGCATACTGATCAATTAGCAAGCCCCCACCCAAACAGGAGTCGCCACAGCATGACGAGAATTCGGAAGATTGCCCTGGAAGAGCACTTCATGGCCCCCGGTTTCCAGGCCTATTCGAAGGGATACCTCCAGCACATCGACGCAGCGGTCATGGCCGATCTTGCCAAGCGCCTGGCTGATTTCGACGACATCCGCATCGGCGAGATGGACCGCGCCGGCATCGATTTCACCATCCTGTCGCAGACCGGCCCGGGCGTGCAGGGCGAGACGGATCGCGCCGCCGCCATTGGCCGCGCCCGCGAGAACAATGACTTCCTGGCGGCGCAGGTGGCGCGCCACCCCACGCGCTTCGCCGGCTTTGCCGCGCTGCCGATGCATGACCCCGTCACGGCCGCGGACGAGCTGGAGCGCGCCGTGACGCAGCTTGGCTTCAAGGGCTCGCTGGTCAACGGCCACACGCAGGGCGTGTATTACGACGATCCTTGCTACGACGCGTTCTGGGAACGCATGCAAGCGCTGGACGTGCCGATGTACCTGCATCCGACCGATGCGTTTGTCGCGCCGCATGTGTATTCGGGCCATCCGGAAATCAGCGGCGCGGCGTGGGGCTGGGGCGTGGAGACGGCCAGCCACGCGCTGCGCCTGGTGTTCGGCGGCGTGTTTGACCGCTTCCCCCGGCTCAAGCTCATCCTTGGCCATATGGGCGAGGGGCTGCCGTTCCAGCGCTGGCGCTTCGACAGCCGCTTTGCGGTGTATTCGCATGGCATCAAGCTGGCGAAGAAGCCGTCGGAATACATCGGCAGCAATATCGTGATCACCACGTCGGGCGTGTGCTCGCCGGCTGCGCTGAACGGCGCCATTGCCGAGATGGGCGCCGAGGCCGTGCTGTTCTCGGTCGACTATCCCTACGAGTCCACGGCGATTGCGGCGGACTTTATCGAGCAGGCACCGATGGACGAGGCCACCCGCCGCCTTGTCTGCCATGGCAACGCCGAACGCATTCTCAAGCTTTGAACCCCGAAACAACGGAGCGCCCCGTGCAAAAGACTTTCCGGATCGGCCAGATCGTGCCGAGTTCCAACACCACGATGGAAACCGAGATCCCCGCGATGCTGCTCGCGCGCCAGCAGGTGCGGCCTGAGCGGTTCACCTTCCACTCCAGCCGCATGCGCATGAAGAAGGTGGTCAAGGAAGAACTGGCGGCCATGGACGGCGAGTCCGACCGCTGCGCGCTGGAGCTGAGCGACGCTCGCGTCGACGTGCTGGGCTATGCCTGCCTGGTGGCCATCATGGCCATGGGCCACGGCTACCATCGCGTTTCGGAACAGCGCCTGCAGGCCCATACCGCGGCCAACGGCGCCGACGCGCCCGTGGTCACCAGCGCCGGCGCGCTGATCGATGCGCTCAAGGTGATCGGCGCCAAGCGCATCGCCGTGGTCGCGCCGTATATGAAGCCGCTGACCGAGCTGGTRGTGGACTACATCCGCAACGAAGGCTACGAAGTGGTGGACTGGCGCGCGCTGGAGATCCCCGACAACCTCGAAGTCGGCCGCCATGACCCCGCCAGGCTGCCCGGCATCGTCGCGCAGATGAACACCAAGGATGTGGATGCCATCGTGCTGTCCGCTTGCGTGCAGATG
>NZ_JBFTSF010000362.1:0-7161 GCF_056399905.1 Cupriavidus sp. 01L46 | reverse complement strand
GGCGGTGGCGTGTAGCGCGCCTTGCCGCTGCGCTTGGCTTCATAGAGCGCCATGTCGGCACGCATGAAGAGCTCGTTCGCGGTCTGGCCGTCGTCCGGGTAATGGATGGCCATGCCCACGCTGGCGGTTGCCACGATGGAATGGCCTTCGATGCAATGCCCTCGCCTGGCCGCGTACACGATGGCCTGGGCGATGCGCTCCAGCGTTGCCATGTTGAGCGCGTCGTCCAGCACGATGCCAAATTCGTCGCCGCCGATCCGGGCCACGGCGTCGCCAGTGCGCACGCAGGCCGAAAGGCGCTCGCTGAAGGAAGCCAGCAGCTGGTCGCCAACGGCGTGCCCAAACGTGTCGTTGATGGTCTTGAAATCGTCGACATCCACCAGCAACAGGGCAGCGCTGGCGCGGCTCGCGCTGGCCCGGGTCATCGCGTCGGCCATGCGCCGGTCGAACCCCTTGCGGTTAAGCAGGCCCGTGAGGTGGTCCGTGAGGGTCTGCGCTTCCAGGCTGCGCATCTTCTGGCGCTCGCTGGTCACGTTGCGCGCGAACATGTACAGGCCCTGGACCGTGTCCTTGCCGTCATTCCAGGCCGGCTGGTACGTAATCTCCATGCACTCGGCGTCATCCTTGCCTTCCAGGCTGAAGGTGACCGACGCACCCAGGTAGGCCTGTTCCAGGTACGGCTTCGATGCCACGTAGACGGAGGTGCCCCAAAGCTCGCGCATCGTCAGCCCGACAATCTGCTGCACCGGCAGGTTGAACCGCTGCGCGTAGGCCTCGTTGACAAAGACATAGCGCTCGCTCATGTCGATGAACGAGACAAAGTCCGGCACATGGTTGGCAATGGCCTCGATGCGCTTCTCGCTCTCGGCGGCGCAATCCTTGGCGGTGCTGAGCGCGGCTTCCCGCTCGGAGAGCTGCTGCATGACCGCGCCAAACGTGGTGGCCAGCTCACCAATCTCGTCATTGCGCCCGGTTGGCAGCGCAGCCAGGGCGGCAGGATTCTTGGGCACCTCGCTGACCACGCGATGCAGCAGCTCCAGCGGCGCCAGCAGGCGGCGTATCACCAGCCACATCAGCAGCGCGGCCAGCAGCAGCGACATGCCCGCAACCATGATTGTCTTGCGGCGGGCATCGAACAGCGGCGCGTACGCTTCCTTGGCGGGGAGGACCGAAACCACCTCCCAGCCATTGGACGCGAGCAGGTAGCGCGCCACCACGGGCTGCGTCGGGTTGACGGGCTCCCACGCGGAGGGCGGCGCGCCAACGCCGCAGGCCTCGCCAAGCGCCTTCGCCGGCGTCATCACCTTCGAAGGATCGGGGTGCATGGCGTAGCGCGGGTTTGTGCCGGAGGAAACCAGGCAATAGCTGCCGGTCAGGCCAACCCGGCTGTGCGCCAGCTGGCCAAGGAAGTTGCTCTCGGCGAAATTCAACGCGCCGCCAACCACCGCGAGCAGCTTGCCGTCCGGGCCGCGCAAGGGCACGGCAAGCACCACGCCGGGCGAATCGCTCATCCGGCCCCGCAGCAGGTCCGACACGGCAAACTCCGAACCGTTGACGACGTCGCGGAAGTAGTCGCGGTCCGCCAGGTGGATGCGTTTGCCGATGGGTACGGCGGTGCTGAACACCATGTCGCCGTCAGGCAAGGCCAGGAACACAGCATTGAAGATCTGCGGCATGGACATCGCCTGGGTGGCGAAGCGCCGCAGATCGGCGGGCGGCTGCCCGAGCATGGGCGCCAGCTGATGCGCCAGGCGGCGCAGGGCGATCGCCCGCGTCTCGAACTTCTCGTCGAGTTGTTCGGCAACCAGCTTGACCAGCGTTTCTTGCTGGGCCTGGCGCAGCGCTGTCAGGCTCTGKAACGCGTAGTACTGGGCAAACAGCGCGCGCGCCAGGATGATGAATGTCACCACGAGCGCCGTGGCTAAGGCGACCCGATACTTTAAGGAGTGCCGCATAAGTATCTTATTCTTGATTTTGCTGACCAGCCTGACCACCGGCCTTTTCGTCCCCGCTGCCCATCCCCTGTCGCGGCGACTGACCCGGCTGGTAGGTTAGCAGAAGCGGCGGAGCGCTCCGCTAATGCCGACGCCATTGCGCTGGCATGTGTGTCTTATCCGTGGCTTTTCCCGGCACAAGTGGCTTTCGGGGGCTAGAATGCAGCATTCCCCCAACAGTCCCCGCCGCGGTTCGCCGGCTGGAGCCTGCCCATCCCGTCATCCGAAAAATCCGAAAAATCCGATAAACCCGAAGAATCCAAAAACCCATGACCCTCGATCCCGTCCTCCGCTTCCTGCACATCGCTGGCGTCACACTCTGGGTGGGCGGCATGTTTTTCGCCTATGTCTGCCTGCGCCCGGCAGCGGCCACGCTGCTGGAGCCGCCGCAGCGGCTGCGCTTGTGGCGCGCCGTATTCGCGCGGTTCCTGGCCTGGGTCTGGGGCGCCGTCGCGCTGATCGCCATCAGCGGCGTGTCCATGCTCGGCGCGCTCGGGTTTGCCGCCGCGCCTGTGCACTGGCACATCATGTTCGGCCTTGGCCTGCTCATGATCGGGATCTTTGCCTATGTGTTTTTCGGCCCCTACGGTGCGCTGCGGCGCGGCGTCGATGCGCAAGACTGGAAGGCCGCTGGCGCCGCGCTGGGCCGCATCCGGCAGGCCGTCGGCCTGAACCTGGCGCTTGGCGCGCTCACCATCGCGGTAGCCACGCTCGGCCGGCTGCTCGCCTGATGGCCGCCGCTTAGGTCGCTTAGGCCGCTTAGGCCCCTTCGGCCCCTCAGGCCGCTTGCATCACCGCCTCGACCCGGTTCCTGCCCGCGCTCTTGGCGCGGTACAGGGCAAGATCGGCGCGGCCGATGGCGTCGTCCAGGCGTGTTTCCGATGTCTCCACGCAGGCCACGCCGATACTGATGGTGAGATGCGTGACGCGCTCGCCAAAAAACCGGGAAGACGTTGCCCGCAGGCGCTCCGCCAGCGCCAGCGCGCCAGCCATGCCGGTATGCGGCAGCAACACCAGGAATTCCTCGCCCCCGAAGCGCCCCGGGCAGGCGCCGGGCGGCAGCTCGCGCTTGAGCATGGACGAGAACTCCTTCAGCACCCGGTCGCCCTCGGCATGCCCCATGCTGTCGTTGACGCGCTTGAAGTGATCAAGGTCGATCAACAGCAAGGCCATCTCGCTACCGTCCTCGGCCATGCGCTCCAGCGCCTCCTGCCCGGCCGCATTCAAGGCGCGCCGATTGAGCAGCAGCGTCAGCGGGTCGGTCCTGGAGAGCACGTCGAGTTCCACGTGCAGGCGCCGCGTGATCACCAGCATGAAGGCGACCGACAAGGCCAGGTCCATCAGGGTGTTGGAACTCAGGTAGATGATCTGGATGACGTCGCCGGGGGCAAAAAAGGATTGCGTGCCCATCCCGGCGAACAAGCTGGTGACGAAACGCAGCCCCACCACCAGCGCCTGGACGATCATCAAGGTGCCAAAGAAGTAGGTGCTGAAATGGCGCTCGCCGTAGCGCACGATCAGCACGCATTGCACGATATAGAAGATCCCGGCGACGAAGGTCACGATGGCCACCCGGGCCACATAGTTCGGCTGCCCAAGCGCATACCAGGCCAGCAGCAGCGTGCCCAGCACGGTCAGCGCGGCGGCGGACCGCCATGTTTGCGGCCGGCCGTAGAACGCTTGCACGGCGAGCATCCACAGGGCCATGGCGGCCAGCACCAGGCAGTTGGCCACCACGATGGAGACCCAGTCCGGGGCGATATCGCGCAACCAGAACAGCAACGGCGCAACGATCAGCAGCAGCGAGCCGCTGACCCAGCGCCCAATCCCCTTGATCGACCGAGGGAAACTGTAATACGCCGACAACAGCACGACCGACATCAGGGCCGACATCACCGCTGACAGGAGGACTGTCGTTCTCAGGTCGATCTGGGGCATTGTCTGCGCGCATCTCAATCCATGGAGATTGGCCATCCTACCAAAGACGGATCGCCTAAGGTTGCCCGCCGGCTTGCGTGGCTTGCGTGGCTTGCGCGGCCTGCGTGGCGGATCAGGTCGGCTTGCTCACCATCAGCCAGTACACCACCAGCAAGCCGCCGAACGCCGGAAACCCGAGCGCCACCCAGATGCGCTCATACAGCCAGTAGCGCGGCGCAAGCCCAGCGGTATCGGTCGCGCCGCCCGATGCCTGCAATGCCTGCGCAGCCTGCCCGGCCATATCGCGCATCCGCCATTGCAGCCACAGCACCGGCAGCCAGCAAGCCCCCGCCAGCGCATAGAGCGACAGCGAGATCCACAGCCAGGACGCCGAAGGCGGATACCCGGCCGCATGCATCATGTAAAGCCCGCTCAGCGGCTGAAAGACCACGGCCGGCGCGGTGATCCAGGTGTCGGCGCGCACCACCCAGCGGGTCACCACCGCCATGGCCTGCACGTTCTTGCTGCGGTTCACGAAGAACAGATAGAAGGCGGTGCCAAAGCCCGTGCCAAACATGAAGGTGGCGGACAAGATATGCGTCCACTTGACGGTCAGGTAGGTCATGCTCGCTCCTCGGTTGGTCCATTTGCGGTGGCTTGCCGGCCGGCATTGGTATCGGTATCGGTATCGGTATTGGTATTGGTATTGGTATTGGTATTGGTATTGGTATTGGTATTGGTATTGGTATTGGCATCGAGCTGCAGGAAGAGGGCGAACCACGCCAGCATCGGCAGGTTCTTCAGCACCGGCCCGAAGGGATGCGCCCACCACGCCGGCGCCAGCCAGGTGATCAGCGCGGTATAGCCAAGCACCAGCGCCGTCTGCATGGCCCACACCGCGCGGGTGGGGCGCCACAGCACCAGCACGCCAAGCRCCAGGTCCAGCCCCGCGCCCAGCCACACCAGCGGCGCGCGCCAGGCCGGCGGCAGCCCCGCCTCGCGCAGCAAGGCCGTGCCCGCGGCCGGGTCCGCGAAACAGACAAAGGCGGTGGCCAGCCAGACCGTGGCAATGGCCAGCCGGGCAGCCAGCAGGGTCCAGAACAGCAAGGCAGGCAGCCGCTCGGCAGCGGTGGCAAAGGCGTGCGGCGCGCGCAAGCGCCGCACGGCCAAGGTGGCCGCAGCGTGCGGGCTGGCGCTGTTGTCGGTGCGCAGCATGGCCAGGCTGTCGCCATCGGCCAGGCTGCCAGGCAGCCTCGCCAGGCATTGCGCCCCAAGGCCCGCCATCCAGCCCGGCACACGCAGCACCCGCGCTGTGCGCAGCCCCATGCCGCCTCTAAGGGCGCCAAGCCAGTCGCCAAACCGCAGCCGGACCGGCCCAACCGCCGCCACCGTGCGCCGGCCCGCGCAGTCAGTGCGGACCACCCGCAGCAGCAGTGCAACCAGGTCGTCGATATGGATCGGCTGCACATGCCCGGCATCCGCCGGCACCGGCAGCAAGGGCAACGCCGCCCAGCGCCGGAACAATGTTGCACTGCGGCCGGACGGCGCATACACCAGCGACGGCTGCACGATCACCCAGTCCAGCGCGCTAGCGCGCAAGGCATCGTCCGCCATGCCCTTGCTGCGCCAGTAAGCGGTAGCGCCATCCGCCGCCGCGCCCAGCGCGGATAGCTGGACCAGGCGCCGCACGCCAGCCCGCTCGCAGGCCAGCATCAGGGCAAGCGGCATATCCACGTGCAAGGCCCGGTGGACAAGTCCCCCGCAACGCGGTGAAGCCGTGGATGACGGGGCAGATGATCGAGCCGGCGCGCCAGCGCCACCACGTGATGCCTCTCGGCCAGCAAGCGGGCCACCAGCGCCGATCCCACCAGCCCACTCGCTCCGGTCACCAAGATCTTCATCGCGTCACCTGTTTGTTCTGTAATTTCTGTGTAGACAGAAATTACAGAACGGGAGGCGGGAAGTCAAGCGCTGCCGCTCAAAGGGATGGTGTGGCCCAGTGTGACGTTTCTCTCCGGGTTCTGGTCGGGGTATACTCCGCTGTTGCTGCAAAACAGCGGCCGGGAATAGCAGCCCGAAAAACGTAGACGAACGACCGCCGCAAGGCGGGATTTTTCGATTCGCTAACGTAGGAGGCACTCCCATGCCCCTGTCTTCACTCGCCCATTCCGGGCAACGCTTGACCCGCCTTAATCCACTTGCCCACGCACTCCGGAACGCCACCGCGACGGAGGCTGCCCATGTTTAGGCACAGCCGCTACGGCGTCACTGCCGAACATTCCGGCGCGGACATGTTCGTGACCGCCCATACCCCATGCGAAAGCCCGCTGAGCCTCGCTGGCGAAAAAGCGGCACAACTCTACGCGCTACTCTTCATGACCCGAGACAGCGCCGCCGCCGGAACATTCGGAGATCTGGTCGCAGACATCCAGGGCCCTCTGCTCTCACTGGCGACCGGACTGGCGCAAGAAATACTGGTGCTGAGCGAACTCGCGGCGGAGCATGGGGAGGGCGGGCGCGGCGACGCATAGCGCCTGGTCGGTCGCCAGCCGATTGATGAGGGGCGGCCTGGCCGCCCCCGTCTGCGCGCTGTAGCTCAGCCCGCTTGCGATTCCTTGGCAGGCCGGCGAGCATCCCGGCGCTTGAGCGTATCGCTGGCCACGGATTCCGACAGGAACTGCCACAAGGTGCGCACCCGGATCACCCCATCCCCGGGGCCATCATGGGTCAGGCGCCACGCCACTTCCTCCAGCTTGCCAAACATCTCCTGGCGAAGCTCCCTGCGCAGCACCGCAACATGCTCGGCCGGCACCACCACCTCATCCCGGTTACCGAACCAGCGGCGCTCCCCAAGGAACAGCAGCGCGGCCACCACCGCCGCGCCAATTCCCACGTTCTCAAAACCATCGAGATGGAAGCTGCTCGCTGCGAAACACAGCACGGCCACCGCAGCCATCGCGATGAATGCAGTGCGAAGCACAATAAATGCGCGAGGATGCGAGATGTTCCGTGCCAAATCCCGGACGGCAGCGATTTCGCCCTGCTCCAGGACGTTGAGGACATTGGTGGTCGAAACTTTCATGATCTTACTGTCTTGTCTCGTTGTTACGGCCGCGAAGGCAAGGCCACGCCGCAAAATCGCGCTCCTGGCACGGCACTCGCAGGACCCTGTCACCCGCGAAGAACCGGCAGCAGTGTATACGCATGCAGCTAGAGGCGCTTTCCGTGCTGTGTCCGGCTGGACAGGCCG
>NZ_JBFTSF010000361.1:0-5767 GCF_056399905.1 Cupriavidus sp. 01L46 | reverse complement strand
GGGTAGCCGCGAGGGCAGTAAACAGCAAAACGACAAGTCGGAAAGCTTGCATGGGCAGAGTCAAAAATGAAAGGAGGGCAGCGAGAGATGCAAGGTGCCGCGCATTCAAGCGAACGCGCCGGCCCATGAACATTGGCGGGTATTCGGAAATGTCTTGGGACTCAATCCGAAATGTCTTAGGACTCGCGCGCTCGCAAGGCCGGGATTCTACTGTAGAAAAACAGCAAAAATGACTTTAGTGGCTTTTTTTAGAAAAATTGATAATTGCCTTATTKACTTCTACATGCCTTTAATGGCATGGCATGCCGGAGTTGGCAATTAGAGGGCGGTGGAGGGCCGCCTCTCGAGGTCGCGGCGCCTTGCGTCAGCCTTCGCTTGGCTGGATATTCAGCAAGCCGATGCCGACCTGCGTGAGGAAGGGCGAGAACAGGCTCATGAGCTGCGACGCGCCCCAATTGATGTGCTCGCGCTTGATGGCATCGATGCCGTGCCGGGACCGCAGGTAGTCGATCCAATAGGTCGATACGATCCACGTGTTGACGACCAAGTGGTCAAGCTGCTCGGGCGTGGCGCGCAGCAATCCTTGCGCTTGCATGGCGCCGAACACGCGACGGACATGGTGCTGTCCGTCGTTGGCAAGCGCCTCGGTGCGCAACCTCAGCGTTGGCGCCAGGCCGTAGATGGACGCCGCATCGCGATAGAAGAAGCGCCACTCCCACATCAGGTTGAACCAGCCGCTCAGGTAGCCTGCGAAACGGTTGGGTGCGTCGCCTTGCGCCAGATCCGCGACCGAGGTGTCGCGCAGCGCCCGCTCGAAGCTGTCGAACAGGGCCTCGAGGATTTGCTCCTTGCGGTGAAAGTGATAGTAGAGATTCCCTTCCTGTATGCCGACCGCCGAGGCGATCTCCGCGGTGGTCACGACGACTGGCCCGCGCTCGTTGAACAGGCTCAGGCAAGCGTCAAGGATGCGCTCGCGCGTTTTGGGGCGCCGGGCTGGCGCGACTTGCACCGTCATGGTTGATAACTCCCTGCATATTCCGTTATCTGCATGTTTGCACGGCAGATGGTTAGGGGTAAGCCCTAGTTTTGGCAATCTCGGTTGATTAATTAGGGTGAACACCCTAGTCTAGTCTGAATACAGCACGGACGCACCGTGAGAATTCGGCGCGACAAGCGCCGGCTCGGTTTGGCCAACAGGAGACGATCGATGCTATCAGGCAATGCGAAGCACTCGCATCCCGATGTTCACGCCGGCACGGCGGAGCCGGAGCGCCAGGACGAGCAGGCACCAGGGCAGGCAGCGGCGCAGCACGTCGATGTGCTGGTAGTCGGGGCGGGGCTTTCCGGCATCTGCGCTGGCTACCATCTGCAGACCAGTTGCCCGGGCAAGACCTACGCGATCCTGGAAGGGCGCGACGCCATCGGTGGCACATGGGACCTGTTTCGCTACCCCGGCGTGCGGTCCGATTCGGACATGTACACCCTGGGTTTCAGCTTCCGCCCATGGCGAAGCGAAAAATCCATTGCCGATGGTGACTCGATCCTTGAGTACATCCGTGGCACGGCGAAGGAATTCGGCATCGAGCGGCACATCCGCTTTGGCCATCGCGTATTGCGTGCGTCGTGGTCGTCCGAGACCGCAAKGTGGACGGTCGATGCCACGGTAGGCCCGCAAGGCACGCCTGCCCGTTTTACCTGCAGTTTTCTCTACCTGTGCAGCGGCTACTACGATTATGCGGACGGCTATATGCCCGGGTGGCCGGGCATGGAGCGCTTCAATGGCCGTGTGGTGCACCCCCAGCACTGGCCGGCGGACCTGGTGTACGACGGCAAGCGCGTGGTCGTGATCGGCAGCGGGGCCACGGCCGTCACGCTGCTGCCGGCGATGGCCGAGCGGGCGGCCCACGTGACCATGCTGCAGCGCTCGCCAACGTACATCGTGGCGCGCCCGTCCAGCGATGCTGTCTCCGCATGGTTGCAGCGGCGGCTGCCGGCATCCATGGCGCATCGCGTCACGCGCTGGAAGAACGTGCTCCTGGGCATGTACTTCTACAATCTCTCGCGCAAGAAGCCAGACCTGGTCAAGAGCAAGATCCTCAAGGGGGTGCGCGCGCAACTCGGTCCGGACTACGATATCGACAAGCATTTCACGCCGTCTTACAAGCCATGGGACCAGCGGCTCTGCCTGGTGCCTGACTCGGATCTGTTCAAGTCCATCCGCTCAGGCAAGGCTTCGGTAGTCACCGACCAGATCGAGTCGTTCACCGAGGCCGGCCTGCTGCTGCGCTCTGGCGAGCGGCTCGACGCGGATGTCATCATCACGGCTACCGGGCTTCAGTTGAAGGTGGCCGGGGGGATGAAGCTCGAGGTGGACGGCACCCCAATGAACCCGGCGCAGGCCTTCATGTACAAGGGCATGATGTATAGCGACATGCCGAACCTGGCGGTGGCCATGGGCTATGTCAACGCCTCCTGGACGCTAAAGGCCGAGCTCTCGTCGACCTACGTGTGCCGCCTGATCAATCACATGGACGCGAAGGGCCATGCCTGGTGCGCGCCGCGCCGCACGGATCAGGCATCCGATGAGGAGCCTTCGCTCTCGCTGAGCTCCGGCTATGTCCAGCGGGCCAGCAACATCTTGCCCAAGCAAGGCTCCAGGCGGCCGTGGAAGGTGCATCAGAACTACCTGTTCGACCTGATGGCCCTGAAGTTCGGCAAGGTGGAAGGCAGCGAGATGGCCTTCGGCCGTGCGGGCACGGCTGCCTCGGTGGATGGCTGACAGATAATGCTTGAACGTCAAGGTTGAACGTCAAGGTTGAACGTCAAGGTTGAATTTCAACGGTGAAGGTATATACACAATGACCATATTGATTGCCTGCGTCGCCGTGGGCGCCGTCGTTCTGCTTGGCTTGGTGGCATTCTCCGGCCTGATTGCGCGCAAGGTGGAAAATGCGCTGCCGCCCAAGGGGAAGTTTATCGAGATCGATGGCGCCCGCCTTCATTACATCGACAAGGGCGAGGGCCCGGCTATCGTGATGGTTCACGGGCTGGGGGGGCAGACCGGCAATTTTTCCTATGCGCTGCTTGAAAAGCTGACCGGCCGGTTCCGCGTGATCCTGGTCGACCGGCCCGGCTCGGGCCATTCGACGCGGCCACCGGCGATGTCGGCCCGCCTGAGCGTGCAGAGCGCGGTCGTGGCCAAGTTCATCCGTGCGCTAGACCTGCAGAATCCGCTGTTGGTCGGGCACTCCCTGGGTGGGGCGGTGGCGCTTGGCGTTGCGCTCGATCACCCCGGCACGGTCGGCGGGCTGGCGTTGATTGCTCCGCTGACGCATCCGGTGGAGGGCGTGCCGCCCATGTTCCGTACGCTGTCGATTTCCTCGGCCACCATGCGCCGCGTGATCGCATGGACGTGGGCGATCCCACGGTCTATCTTGCGCGGCAAGGCCATGGTCGAACTGATCTTCAGCCCCGACCGGCTGCCGCAGGACTTCGGCATCGCAGGCGGCGGCCTTCTCAGCCTGAGGCCGCGCAGCTTCTATGCCACTTCGACGGATATGGTCAGCGTGGAGGAGGACCTGCCATCCATGGCGCAGCGTTATGCCTCGCTGGCCTTGCCGATCAGCATCCTGTACGGGACCGAGGATGCCGTGCTCGACTGGCAGGCGCAGGGCAAGGCGATGAAGGACAAGCTGCCGGCGCTGGATCTCGAACTTGTCCCTGGCGGCCACATGCTGCCGATCACAATTCCCGACCAGACCGCGGCCTGGCTCACGGCGGCTGCCGCGCGGCTCTGACGCGGCGCGCGCCGGTCGCCGTGCTGCCGGTCAAGCGTCGATGGTGAAGCCGATCTCCTTGATGAACTCGCCCCAGCGCAGGTAGTCCGCCTTGACCTGCGCGGCGAAGGCAGGCGGCGTGATGGCCTGCGGCGGCAGCACGCCGACCGCGAACAGCCGCTTGTGATAGGCCGGGTCGGCGAGCACCTTCTGGATCGCCGCCGAGACCGCGCCAACCACGTCCGCCGGCATGGCCTTGGGGCCGAACAGCGCGAAGTAGCCGCTCAATTGCTCCATGCCCGGAAACCCCAGTTCACGGAACGAGGCAACGCCCGGCGCCATGTCGGAGCGTTCCGGCGTGGTGATGGCCAGCGCCTTGGTCTTGCCCGACTGATAGAGCGGCACGGCGGTGGTCAGCCCGTCGATCATTACCGGCACTACGCCACCCACCAGGTCTTGCGTGGCAGGAGCCGAACCCTTGTACAACACCGGTTCGAGCCGGCTGCCAGATAGCTTGTTCAGCAGTAGGGGGCCAAAGTGCGACGATGTGCCCGGACCATACGAGGCCGAATGCAGCGGCGACTTCGCGCTCTTGGAGTAGGCGATCATCTCCGCCAGCGTGGAGAAGGGCGCGTTCCTGGTGGCGACCAGTAAGACGGGCGCCCGTGCGGCTTCGGCCAGCGCGGTCAGGTCAGTGAGCGGGTCGTAGGGTACCTTGTTGATATGGGCACCCGAAGTGGCCGAGGAGCCGAGCGTCATCAGCAGTGTGTGGCCATCCGGCTTGGCGCGGATCACGTCGAGCGTAGCGGGAATCGTCGCGCCGCCCGGCTTGTTCTCGACCACGACCGATTGGCCAAGGGCCTTGCCAAGGAAGTCCGCGAACAGCCTGGCGACCACATCGGTGCCGCCGCCAGCAGGGTAGGCCACGACCAGCCGCAGTGGGCGGCTTGGCCAGCCATTGGCAAAGGCGGGGGCTGCGCCGAGCGCGGCGGCTGCAACCGCAGTGGTAAGGAAATGACGACGATCCATGTTTTTGTCTCCTGGCGGTGATACACGTTCAGCGGCACTTCAGGTGCTCTTTAGTGCGCAAGGAAGAYACTCATGGAAGATGGGATGGTCATGGAATCGGGCGATACCCTTCCCATGACGGCATGCATGACGCTGATCGTGCATCTCGATCGCGCGGAGTCGCTCATGCTACGATCCGCCCTCTGAATCAACGTGAGCTAACGATGTCGACAGCCTTCCTGATACGCAATCCGGCCCCGTCCGACGATGGCGAGCAAATCGGTTTTTCCATTGTGGCAAACGGCGTGGACAGCAGCGGCTTTGTTTCGCGCTCGGCGCTGGATGAACTGGCCCAGGGCCAGATTGGCAGCCACCTGGATATTTTCGAGCGTAATCTCGACCGCATCCAGGAAGTGGCCTTGCAGAAGTGGTCTGCGGACCCGTCTATTAACCCCGTCATGCTGGGGGACCACGATTTCTGATTAGTTCAAGCGGCCCGCCGCACGCACTACACCTGCGAGAACGTGCGGACCAGCTTGGATTTCAGTGGCCATGGGCGTGAGGCGAGAATCCAGATGCACAGCAGCGGCCCGATGAACGGCAGCAGCGCCAGATACGCGTAGAGCGGACCAAAATGGGCAGCCTTGAATACCTTCCTGAACGGGAAGAACCACAAGGCCTCGAAGAATAGGAATCCGAGTAGATAAAGCGTCATGGATGTGCTTCCTGTGCGGCTCGCCTGGCGAAGCATATGCCCCGCGCAGCCGCATTGTAGAACCCATTCGTTCGCTCACAATCCCGCCACTTCGGGGGATTTCTGCCGGTCCGGCATCCATATCTACATCGCAATTCCGTGCGCCGCCAAGTCCTCCGGTCCCTTCTTTGACGCGACTTAGCGCAGCGCGCGCTGCGCCACGGCGATCAGCGCCACGCCCACGCACGCTACCGCCAGCAGCGCGAACAGATTGCTCACTGCAATCAGC
>NZ_JBFTSF010000360.1:0-5774 GCF_056399905.1 Cupriavidus sp. 01L46 | reverse complement strand
ACCGCCCGCCAGGGCCCACTGTGCTCTGGCGCGGCTTCTTCATCCTGCACGAGAGCATCAAGATGTATCGCATCTTCCGCCAGAACGAATGAAGTCATGTCGATGATTTGTGGGTAATCCTGAGCSCACAAGTGGGAGAGGGGAGCCAACCAGCGGCAAGATCAACCRAYTGKKGTAGCCGTGTRAAGCGCCCGAAGGGGCGGGAAACACCCACGGCGATGCGAAGCGAGCCGTGGAGGTGTGCCAAGGCCGTATGGGGCGCCTCGGGATTCGGCGAAAAGAGCGGAAAAGAGGGACCCATGTCTGAGTATCGCCTTAAGGCGATGCGAGTTTGGGTCCCGGCCGCTCTTTTCGCCGAAGCCCGAGGGGTAGTCGCCCCATCCGGCGCGCCTTTTTTGCCTACTTTTTTGGCAAGACAAAAAAGTAGGTCGCCGCGCCGCAGGCGTGGTGAAACTGCAGTTGCTTTTGACGTTAAGCAGTTGCAGTTAAGCAGTTGCAGTTAAGCAGTTGCCACAAACACCAAACACCAAACACCAAGAGTAAGGAGCCAACATGCACATAGCCTTCATCGGCCTAGGCAACATGGGCGCCCCCATGGCCCGCAACCTGCTCAAGGCAGGCCACACCCTGACCGTATTCGACCTCAACCCCACCGCCCTGTCAGCCCTGCAAGCCGACGGCGCAGCCGTAGCCCCCTCCGCCCGCAAGGCTGCCGCCGAAGCCGACTTCGTCATCACCATGCTGCCGGCCGCTGCTCACGTCCGCGCCACCTACCTCGGCCCGGAAGGCGTCCTTGCCGGCGTACGGCCCGGCGTACCGCTAGTGGACTCCAGCACCATCGACCCGGCCACCATCCGCGCACTGGCCGTCGAGGCCAACCAGCAAGGCAACCCGATCGCCGACGCCCCTGTCTCCGGCGGCACCGGCGGCGCGCAGGCCGGTACGCTGACGTTCATGGTCGGCGCCGAACAAGCCCTGTTCGAACAACTGAAACCCGTGCTGTCCGGCATGGGCCGCAACATCGTCCATTGCGGCGGCACCGGCACCGGACAGGTCGCCAAGATCTGCAACAACCTGATCCTCGGCATCTCCATGATCGGCGTGTCGGAAGCCATGGCGCTCGGCGTCAAGCTGGGCATCGACGCCGGCGTGCTGGCCGGGATCGTCAACACCTCCACCGGCCGCTGCTGGGCCGCCGACACCTGCAACCCTTACCCGGGCGTGATCGAGACCGCGCCGGCCTCGCGTGGCTACAGCGGCGGCTTTGGCGCGGACCTGATGCTCAAGGACCTGGGCCTGGCCACGGATGCCGCCCGCAGCGTGCGGCAACCGCTGTTCCTCGGGGCGCTGGCCCAGCAGATCTACCAGGCGGTGAGCCAGGCCGGCGACGGACAGCTCGACTTCTCGGGCGTGATCCGCCAGTACCTGGCCCAAGAGGAGCGGCAAGCATGATCGAGCACGTCATCGACGGGCACATCGCCCGCGTCACCCTCAAGCGCCCGCCCGCCAATGCATTCAACGCCGAGGGGCTGGCACAGTTGCAGCAACTGGTAGCCACGCTGAATGCAGACACGCGCGTGCGCGCCATCGTGATCACCGGCGACGGCAGCCGCTTCTTCAGTGCCGGCGCCGACCTCAACGGTTTTGCCGATGGCGATCGCGCCCATGCGCGGCTGATGGCGCAACGCTTCGGTGCCGCCTTTGAGGCGCTGCAAAACGCACGCCCCCTGGTGATCGCGGCGATCAACGGCTATGCAATGGGCGGCGGGCTGGAATGCGCGCTGGCCTGCGACGTGCGCATTGCCGAGGAACAGGCCCAGATGGCGCTGCCGGAAGCCGGCGTCGGCCTGTTGCCGTGTGGCTGCGGCACGCAAACCCTGCCCTGGCTGGTGGGCGAGGGCTGGGCCAAGCGCATGATCCTGGCCAACGAACGCATCGATGCCGCCACCGCGCTGCGCATCGGGCTGGTGGAAGACATGGTGCCCACGGGCCAGGCGCTGGACGCGGCGCTGCGGCTGGCCGAGCGCGCCAGCAATGTGAGCCCGCGGGCGGCTGCCTACAGCAAGCAGCTGGTGCACCTGGCGCGCCAGGGCGTGCCGCGCGGCCCGGCGCTGGCGCTGGAGCGCGAGCGCTTTGTCGACCTGTTCGACGGCGAGGACCAGCGCGAAGGCGTCAACGCCTTCCTGCAAAAACGTGCGCCGCAATGGCGCGATGCCTAGGAGCCACGCCATGCGCCTGAACCCGAACGATGCCGCGCAGGGGCATCCTGCAGCCATGCCGAGCGCCGAAGACGAGGTGTGCTTCGTCGAGATCAACGGTATCGGCCTGATCACGCTCAACCGGCCGCGCCAGTTGAACGCCTTGTCCTACCCGATGATCGGCCTGCTCGATGCGCAGCTTGCCGCCTGGGCCGCACGCGACGACATCGCCGCGGTGGTGCTGCGCGGCGCGGGCCCCAAGGCGTTCTGCGCCGGCGGCGACATCCGCGCGCTGTACGACAGTTTCCACGCGGGTACGGCGCTGCATCGCCAGTTCTTTGTCGACGAATACCAGCTCGACTACCGCCTGCATGGCTACCCCAAGCCGGTTGTGGCGCTGATGGACGGCATCGTCATGGGCGGCGGCATGGGCCTGGCGCAGGCCGCGCACCTGCGCGTGGTCACAGAGCGCTCGCGCGTGGCCATGCCGGAGACCGGCATCGGCCTGGTGCCCGATGTGGGCGCGAGCCATTTCTTGTCGAAGCTGCCGCTGGCCCTGGCGCTCTATGTCGGGCTGACAGGCGTGACGCTTGGCGCTGCCGATACGCTGCTGTGCAAGCTGGCCGACATGGCCGTGCCTGCCGCAAGCCTGGAGCACTTCGAGCAGACGCTGGCAGCCATCAACCGGACAGGCGACGTGCTGGCGGACCTGCGCGCCGCGCTGCAGGCAACGCCTGCCGACAGCGCGCCGGCGGCGCCGCTGCAGTCGGTGCTGCCTGCCGTGCTGCGGCATTTCCGGGCAGACGCCAGCGTGGCAGCCCTGCTCGACAGCCTGGCCGCGGAATCCGACCCGGCCTATGCCGACTGGGCCGCGCGCACGCTCGATATCCTGCGCGGGCGATCGCCGCTGATGATGGCGGTCACGCAGGAATTGCTGCTGCGCGGCCGCGACCTGGATCTTGCCGATTGCTTCCGCATGGAGCTTGGCGTGGTGTCGCACGCGTTCACGCAGGGCGATTTTATCGAGGGGGTGCGCGCGCTGATCGTCGACAAGGACAATGCGCCGCGCTGGCGCGTGAAGGATGCGAGCGAGGTCAGCGAGGCCGTGGTGCAGTCGTTCTTCGACAGCGCATGGCCGCGTGAGTCCCACCCGCTGGTCATGCTTGGCCGATCAGGGAATGCCTGATGGTTGCACGCCGGCCTGGCGCCGGCGTGTGGTCACGTGCATGCGGATAAAACCACGCACTCAGTCCTTGGGCTTCGGCGCGTGGCCGTGCGGCTGGTGCTCGTCCACCGGCACCTTCACCAGCCCGTCCGCGCGGAACATCGCCTTGATGCCGCGCACCGCCTGGCGGATACGCGCTTCGTTCTCGATCAGCGCAAAGCGCACGTACTCGTCGCCGTAGTCGCCAAAGCCGATGCCGGGCGAGACGCAGACCTTGGCCTTGGCCAGCAGTTGCTTGGAGAACTCCAGCGAGCCCAGCGCGCGATACGGCTCGGGGATGCGCGCCCAGATATACATCGACGCCTTGGGAATCTCCACCGGCCAGCCGGATTCAATCAGCCCGCGTGCCAGCACGTCGCGGCGTGTCTGGTAGTGCGCGGCGATCTCCTTGACGCATTGCTGGTCACCTTCCAGCGCGGCAATGGCGGCGACCTGCAGCGGGGTGAACGTGCCGTAGTCGTGATAGCTCTTCATGCGCGTGAGCGCGGCCACCAGATCCGGGTTGCCCACCATGAAGCCGATGCGCCAGCCCGCCATGTTGTAGCTCTTGGACAGCGTGAAAAACTCCACGGCAATGTCTTTCGCCCCTTCCACCTGCATGATCGACGGCGCCTTCCAGCCGTCGAACACGATGTCGGCATAGGCCAGGTCGTGCACCACGAAGATATCGTGCTTGCGCGCCAGCGCGATCACGCGCTCGAAGAAGTCCAGTTCCACGCATTGCGCGGTGGGATTCGACGGAAAGCCCAGCACGATCATCTTCGGCTTGGGATARCTGCCGCGAATGGCGCGCTCCATCTCGGCGAAGAAGTCCACGCCCGGCACCAGGGGCACGGAGCGGATATCAGCTCCGGCAATCACCGCGCCATAGATATGGATGGGATAGCTCGGGTCGGGCACCAGCACGGTGTCGCCGCGATCGAGCGTGGCCAGCATCAGGTGGGCCAGCCCTTCCTTGGAGCCGATGGTGACAATGGCCTCGGTGTCCGGATCGATCTCGACGTCGTAGCGCTCGCGATACCAGTGCGAGATCGCGCGGCGCAGTCGCGGGATGCCCTTGGAGGCGGAGTAACCGTGGGTATCGGGGCGCTGTGCGGCTTCGGTAAGCTTGGCAACGATGTGCGGCGKCGTGGCGCCGTCCGGGTTGCCCATGCTCATGTCGATGATGTCTTCGCCACGGCGGCGCGCCGCCATTTTCAGCTCGGCGGTGATATTGAAGACGTACGGGGGAAGACGATCGATACGCGCGAAGCGGCGCTTGCCTGCGGAGGCTGACATGGATTTTCCTTGAACGTAAGCGCCCGGAACCGTCCGAGCGACGCTGCCAGCCGTTGGTGCGGCCGACCGGAAAGATCTTAGCGGCGAATACCGGCCGCGTCTACGGCTTTTGCAAGCTGGGCGGCGGCACCACTACGCACCGGGCACGCCGGCCGTGCGGATCAGGGCATCGATCTCGCTTTCATTCCAGACGCGCACGCCAGCCTCGGCCAGCAACGCCGCGGCCACGCCCTGGCCCGGGCGCAGCGCGCCGCCAAATGAACCATCGTAGTGTTCATGATTGCCGCACGACGGGCTCAAGGCTTTGAGCAGCGCGTGCCGGCATTGACGCTGCCGGGCGATGGCCAACGCGTCGCGGGCGCCCGCCACGAACGGCGCGGTCACGTCGGCACCGGTGGCATCGCGCACCATGGCCGCGCCGGCCAGCACCTGCGGGCCGCTGCCGCCGACGATCTCGGCCGGCGGGCGCRGCGTCGGCAAACCCCCCATGGATTCCGGGCAGACCGGGATCAGTTCGAAATGCCGCGCCAGCGTGACCAGCGTGGCGTCGGGCTGGGCCTTGGCCTGGCCGTCATAGCGCACGGGCTGGCCAAGCAGGCAGGCGCTGACAAGAAGGGGCGGCCGGGTGAGAGATATTTGCGGCATGGCGATGAGCGAGAAGAGATGTTGGACAGTGCTGGACAGTGTTGAAGGTCGGGATAGTCGATGGATCCGGCGCCGGGCTGACTACAACGCGTCCTCGCCGACCTTCCTCACCACCGCATCGTCCGGCCCGAGCAGCCGGCCATCCTCGGCACGCACCTCGAGCGGCCGCACCGGCTTGCCAGCCTTGCTGTCCACCAACACGGAATGCGGCTCGCCAGGGACATAGAAGAACGCTTCGCCCCACTGCCGCAAGCCCACCACCACCGGAAACAGCGCGCGCCCTTTCGGCGTCAGCACGTATTCCTGGTAGGCGCTGCCGTCGGAGGCCGGCACCTGTTCCAGGATGCCGTGGGCCAGCAGCGTGCGCAGCCGGCCGGCGAGGATGTTCTTCGCCAGGCCGAGGCGGATGTTCTTCGCCAGGCCGAGGC
>NZ_JBFTSF010000359.1:0-5787 GCF_056399905.1 Cupriavidus sp. 01L46 | reverse complement strand
GGTTCTGACTCAATGAGCCATTAGCAGCAATGATGGCTTCGACATTCATCGTTGTCATCACATTGATGGTGATGCTCTGGGTTGAATCTACGGCCGCCTTGCCTTTGACGGGTGCATTAGCTTCTGCCATGATGGTCTCCTCGCTTCGCGCCTACTCTTTTTCCGGTTTTCGGCAATCCCGGTGAATTTCACGATAGGTCTGGTTAGCCATATAAAAAATAACATCGACGACGATTTTATTAAAATCACACCTCGCCCATTCAACGTGGTTTAATCTGATTTGCGCGGTATGATTCAGCGTCTTTGCTGATTATCTGTATTGGGGTGATCAATGCCGGACACCGGAACGCGGCGTTTTATTTCGTCACGATGTGGAGACTAGGCCAGCGCATGACTCATTGCAAATTCGTCAGGCTTATATCAGACGTAACTGTTGAGCATTGAGGCGCTATTTCATAACGCGCACGAGTGATTATTTTTCGAATCCCCTATATAGGAGGGAAATCCATCTAAGATAGACCTCAGCAAGCCCTGTAGGCGGTATGTGGATGAGGCTTGCGACGAGGTGGTCGAGGTTCTCTGCGATCGGGTCGTACACGATGGCTGCGTGTTGCGATCAACGCCAGAGGCCGATCAGCCCAGCTTTGGCAAAATGGAGATTCGGGATATTGCTTCTCAGCTAGGCAAGCGGTCCAGTCCTTTTTTGTTCCAGCGGCATCGCATTGAGGATGCGTTCCGGTAAGACGGCAAGCTGTGTTGGCGACCCCTGCGGCAATGGGCCGCCTCGCGGCCCGCCGACGCCGCCCGGGTCTTCATCGCTCGGCACATTCGGCGCGGAATGTCGGAAGCGGCAAGGCGCCCAAACTGGCAACTTACACCGTCAGGAAGGAGGGGCTCTAGGGGGGCCGGCCAAGCAATCCGGATCGGCCATTGCAGAATAAAGGAAGCTCTCCATGAACCCGCAACGCGCCAACCAGGGTCTCGACCGGTAAAGAGGTAGGCCTGCGGGCAAGGGGCCCTCTGGGCAATTACGTCAGATTCTACGTAGAAGGTACGGATACCCCCAACTTACGCCCCCTCGTGCGTGCCGCAATAGGCATATTTTCGAGAATATCGAGTCATAACTTTCATATGTGAAAGTCGCACCATCTCGTCACTCCGGAGGATAGGTGTCGCATGGGGCACTTCTCGCCATCAAAGTACGCCGATCATGGGAAGGACTTCACGCCGGGACTTTCTTGTCTCAGTACGGCCGCGATTGCGGATATGCTGGATCAGCGAAGGATCACCAGTGGAATATCGGAGGATGACCAAAGGCGGCTGTCTGCGGTTGTATCGTCCGACACCGTTGCAGGCTGGCTCGGCCGCGGTGTGTGCGCGCGTAACGCGGGGGTCCTGCTTACGGTTCATCCGCGGCAAGCCTGGCGGGAGTTCAGGCGGCGCTTGGCCCTCGATGGGCTGGAAGGGACGACGTTGCGCGCCGCGCTGCTTGGTGGTCCTCCACTTAACTTCACTGGGACGCGCGCATTCAAGAAGGTAAGTTTCGTGGCGTTGTGCGAGACGGTGCTGTTCTACCTGCGCGTGCAGCTACCCGACGCAAATGCGCGTCTTGGCCGTGGCCGGTAGCTTGGCCGGATACTCGGCGACATCCTGTGAGGTCCCGCCTGCACCGGCGCCATCGCGTGGCGCCATCAGCGAATGCCAACCCGAGCCGGGATCTTCCCTCGCTGGTCGAGCGGTACCACGGCCAGCACGACGGCCTTGGGTAGTGTTATCGCAGCGCATGTGATGCAGTTTGATCCCCCGGCTATCGACGGCACCAGGCAAGATAGTATGGTCCGTAGGATAGAAGGCTCCGCGATTCATATTGTCCGTTGGAAGTGCTTGGCGCACGTCGCATCTATGCTCTTTCCATCGACAACGTGGAGGCCTGCTATGAATCGACGACAATTTGCCACCGGCAGCGGACTGGCGCTGCTTGCATTTGGCGCGCTGGCGCAAGAGAAGACTGGGATCCGGCCACAGCAGACCGACGTGGCCGGCGTCGACAGTACGCTGGCGGGCCAGGCCGCGGTGGCCGTGCGAAGCGGTGAGTCGGTGCAGGACGCCTTTGCACGCTTTGCCGTAGTCGCTGCAAAGGCGATGCCTTTTCTCCACATGACCGCCCTGGTCGCGAAGGCATCTGTGGCCGGCGGCGCAGACGGGCCAGGTGACGTGCGCCGACTTTATTCCAGCGTTCCCTCGGCCTATCCTGTGGGGGGCTGGAAGCATCTCGGGGGTAGCGAATGGGCGGAGCATGTCCTGCAGCAGCAGCGCGTACTGGTTGCCGCCGGCGATGTCGCCCTGGCTCGCTACTTTCCTGATCACGCACTGCTGCGCTCGCTTGGCACGCGCACGCTGATCAACGTGCCAGTGGTGGTTTGCCGTCGAACCGTTGGGGCATTTGCCTTCCTATGCCAGCACGAAGGTGTGGCTCCCGCCGCACTTGCGCAGATCGTGTCACTGGCACCTAGTGCTGCTGCGGTGTTCGTACTGGGCGCAGGGGAGCAGGCGTGAACGGGGAGGCCGCTGCTCTGCTTCAGGGCGTGCCGGAGGCCGCCACGACCATAGCTGCGACGCAGAAATCGACTGCCGAGCTGAATGACGCCGACGTTTCTGGCACTCCCAGAGTCCGAGCGTGGCTACCCATGGCCTTGGCGGTCTGCGCGCTCTTGATCTGGAGCACGCTCGCCGTGTCGGTGGTCAGCTTGTCCGGTCTGTCGCCGCTGTTGACCACGGGCGTGGCCTTGGCTGGAGGCGGCATCATCGGGCTGCCATGGGTTGCCTGGAGACGGCTGGAGCCGGGTGCCGTGCTAGTGGGCAGTCTGGCCATGTTGGGCTATCACGCGCTCTACTTCTTGAGCCTGAAGACCGCCGATGCCGTCGCGGCCAACTTGCTGCACTATCTGTGGCCGCTGTTCATCATTTTACTGACACCGCTCATGCTGCAAGGCTACAAGCTCACCCGAAGCCATGTTGGCGCCGGCGTGCTCGGCTTCGCCGGTGCGGCCGCCTGCCTTGGAGCGGTACCGGTGTTCGGTGCCGGCGCAGGGGTCGGTTTTGCGCTTGCACTCGTGTCGGCGCTGATCTGGGCCTATTACTCGGTCTGGTCGCGGCGCTTCGCCGAAGTACCCACGGCCACCGTTTCTCTCTACTGCCTGCTTGCCGGCTTGGCTTCGCTTACAGCCTACGCGGTGCTTGGCCAACTTCCTGCGTACGACAAGCTTGCGCTGGGCGGCGGGATGCCATCGCTGGCACCCAGGCATTGGCTTACCCTGGCGTACCTGTCGCTCGGACCGCTGGGCGGCGCCTTTTATCTGTGGGACTACGCCATGAAAAAGGGCAACCCGCATCAGGTGGCGCTGCTGGCTTATGCGGTGCCGGTGGTGTCCACCCTCTTCGTCAGCTTGTTCCTTGGCCGCGGCATTGATGTCGCCACGATGATCGGCGCGGTGCTGGTCACGGTGGCGGTGGGCATCGGCAACCGCGCCAGCCCACGGCGCTGACATCAACCTGGAAGGGACTGACATGGAAAAAACAAAGGTGGCGGCCATTGAGATCGGCGAGGAAATCGTGGCGGGGTTCGCAAAGTACGGGCTGCCTGGCGTGGCGCCAGCGCGCAGCCGCGATCGTGGCTTGGGGCCGTTTCCTCGCATGGTCCTGCGCGGCGCTACGTTGATCGACGGCACCGGCGCTCCCCCCTGGGGCCTGGTCGACATTGTGGTCGAAGGCAACCGGATCGCCGACATCGTTAGCGTCGGTACACCTGGCTTGCCGATCCGCCCCGAGCGCAGACCGGCGCAGGCGGAACACGAGATCGATTGCGAAGGTCGCTTTGTTACCCCAGGCTTTGTCGACAGCCATGCGCACATCGGCGCACCGTTCCACGCGGCAAGCGGCAACATGCCGGGAGCGGACTACGTCTACAAGCTGTGGCTGGCACACGGCGTGACTTCCGTCCGGGAGGCTGGTTGCTTCAACGGCCTGGCCTGGACGCTGGAGCAGAAGGCCGCCTCGGCTGCGCACAGCATCGCGGCACCGAGCCTGTACGCCTATGCCTATTTCCCGGCCATCAACGACTACCTGAAGACCATCCACACGCCCGCCGCCGCACGTGAGTGGCTGCGCCGGCTTGCCGACAAGGGTGCGGATGGCGTCAAGTTCTTCGGTGCGCCCCCTGCGGTCATGGAGGCCGCGTTGGACGAGGCACGGAACCTCGGGCTGCGCACCTGTTGCCACCATGCCACACTGGCGGTCAGCCGCATGAATGCGCTGACCACGGCCCAGTGGGGCCTGACCAGTTCGGAACATTCCTACGGTCTACCGGAAGCTCTGTTCGAGGACCGCACTGTCCAGTCATTTCCCTCGGGCTATCACTACAACGACGAATACCTGCGCTTCGCCACGGCGGGTACCACCTTCTTGCAGGCTGYACAACCCGGCAGCGCGAAATGGGAGCAGGTGCTGGACGCCTTTCTTGCCGCCGGGCACACATTCGTGCCCACCATGAACGTCTACGATGCCAACCGCGACCTGATGCGTACACGCCGCGCCGACTGGCACGCGCGCTTCACCGATCCCACGCTGCTGAAGTACTTCGAGCCGCACCGCGGGGGCCATGGATCGTACTGGTATCGATGGACCACGCAAAACGAAGTCGAGTGGCGCGAGACCTTCCGCCTGTGGATGCACTTCCTGCGCGACTTCAAGAACCGCGGTGGCCGCGTCTGTGCCGGCAGCGATTCGGGATTCATGTACCAGGTCTACGGCTTCGGCTTCGTGCGCGAGCTGGAACTGCTGCAGGAAGCGGGCTTCAACCCCCTGGAAGTGCTGCGCGCCGCGAGCTACCAGGGTGCGGAGTTGCTCGGGCTGGAAGCCGAAACCGGGTCGGTCGAGGTTGGCAAGCGCGCCGACCTCCTGGTCCACGACAGTAATCCGCTCGACGACTTCAAACTGCTCTATGGCACGGGCGCGCTGCGGCTGGACGAGGCGCGCCAGCGCGGTCAATGGCAGCGCTGCCTGCGCACCACCATCAAGGACGGTATGGTGTTCGACACCCAGGAACTGCTGGACGACGTTGAAGGGATGGTGGCAGCGGCAAATGCCACCGAGGACGGGCAGTAATGGAAGCGCCGGCCGAGTTCGTGGTGCTGTCGGGTTTCCTCGGCAGCGGCAAGACCACGCTGCTGGGCGACCTGTTGGCCGCCGATGATGATGGCCGCACGGCTGTCATCGTCAACGACGTAGGGCAGGTCAATATCGATGGTGCGCTGATCGCTGTGACCGCTGGCGTGCCAATGGCCACGCTTAGCAACGGCTGCGTCTGCTGCAGCCTGACCAACGATCTGCAGTACACCATCGAGGCCATGCTGGAGACGCGGAGGCTCTCCGGCGCGCCGGGCTTCCGGCGCATGATCCTGGAGTGCAGTGGGCTATCCGATCCCGGTGCGGTGTTGCGCAGCCTTTCCGAGCTGGCGCACTTGCGCATGCGCGTGCGTGTGGTGACCACCTATGCCTGCGACAGGCCGATGGCGGATCGGGAGGAGTTTGGCCTGGCTGCCGCGCAACTTGCCGCTGCCCACGTGATCGTCCTGACGCGAATGGACGTCGCCGACTCCGAACAGGTCATGCAAGCTACGGCGTTGGTTCGTGCGCTAGGCGCCATGGCCACGCTGGTGGCCGAGCGCGACCGGCACGTACGTGCCCTGCGCGCCTTCGACGAGACTCACGCAGCGGAACCCACGCTCC
>NZ_JBFTSF010000358.1:0-5798 GCF_056399905.1 Cupriavidus sp. 01L46 | reverse complement strand
CACGGGCTATGATCGTATCGCCGACAACAACAAGCTGACGGGCGGCGTGACCACGCGCCTGATCGAGGCGAGCAGCGGCATCGAACGCTTCCGTGGCACGATTGCGCAGMGCTTTGACTTCACTGGCCAGCGGGTGCAGCTCAATGGCACCGATCCGGCCAAAGCAGGATATTCGGATTTGCTGGCAGCGACCACGATCCAGATGTTCAAGGGCTATTACCTGGATGCTGGCGTGCAGTACAACCCGGACAGCAATCGGGTGATCTACTCGAATATCGCCTTCTCGTGGCGGCCGGAGCAGCGCAAGACGCTGAATGTCGGCTATCGGTACCGGCGCCCTACCTCGGTGACGGACAATGCCGCTATCGACCAGTTCGAGATTTCGAGCCAGTGGCCGCTGACACAGCGCACCTACGGCATCGGCCGGGTCGCGTTTGACCTGAGTGCCAGCCAACTGGTGGACGCGCTGGCCGGCTTCGAATACGCAGCGGATTGCTGGGTTGGCCGTGTGGTCTACCAGCGCTTCCGCAATACCACGCAGGGCTACACCGGACGCATCTTCTTCCAGGTGGAGTTCCGCGGGTTGTCCAAGATCGGTTCCAATCCGCTGGATGTGCTGCGGCTGAACGTGCCGGGTTATGAGCCCGTCCTCGCCAGGCCTGTTATCCCATCCCAGCTCGACCACTATGAATGACGGACCATGATGAAACGTCAAGAATTCAACGCGCTCTCCTCGATGTCTTCCCGCCTGACCGGCTGGCAAAGCCTGCTGTTGACCGCACTGCTGGCCGCCTTCGCGCTGCCGGCTGCGGCGCAGCTGAAGGCGCCCGGGCAGAAAGCTACCGGCATCTTCATGCCCCAGGCCGGCGACAGCGCTGCCGCCTCGCCGAGCCAGCCGCGCCTGGGCGTGACGCCGCCGGGCACAAGCGCCCAGCGCTCGCAACTGGTGGACGAGGTGGTGGCGATCGTCAACAACAGCGTGATCACGCGGCGCGAGTTGCTGGACCGCGCCGACGAGATCGAATCGCAGCTGCGCCAGGCCAACCGGCCAGTGCCGGCGCGTGCCGAGCTGCTGGGCGAAGTGCTCGAGCGGCTGGTGATGGAGCGGGTGCAGACGCAAGCGGCGCAGGATGCCGGCATCAAGGTGACCGACCAGGAAGTCGATCGCGCCATTGAGTCGGTGGCGCAGCAAAACCACATCAATGCGACCGACCTGCGCAGCCAGGTCGAGCGTAGCGGCATGACCTGGACCAAGTACCGCGACGAGCTGCGCAAGCAGGTCCAGGTGATCCGCCTGCGCGAGCGCGAAGTCGACTCCAAGATCCAGGTCTATGACGGCGAGATCGACAACTATCTCGCCGCCCGTGGCGGCCAGGGCGCCGCCGACAGCGGCCCCACCGAATACAACGTGGCCCAGATTCTGGTGCGCGTGCCTGAGGATGCCTCCGAAGCGCAGAAGGCCACCTTGCGCGCCAAGGCCGAGGGCCTGCTCAAGCAGGCGCAGGGCGGCGCGGATTTCTCCCAGCTGGCACAGGGCTCAGACGGCCCCGAGGCCGCCCAGGGCGGCTCGCTCGGTTTCCGCGAAATCGGCCGGCTGCCGGCACTGTTTGCCAACGCCGTGCTTGACCTGCAGCCTGGTGGCGTGGCGCCCCAGGTCATCGAGAGCGCTAACGGTTTCCATGTGCTCAAGCTGGTGGCCAAGCGCACCGCGCCGCCGGCAGCGTCGAACCCGGCGGCCAGCAATCACATCACGCAGACCCAGGTGCGCCATATCCTGATCCGCACGGGCCCCAACATGCCGGAGGCCGAGGCACGCCGCCAGCTGGCCACGCTGCGCGACCGGATCACCCACGGCGGCGATTTCGCCGAGGCGGCCAAGCGCTTCTCCYAGGATGGGTCGGCGCAGAACGGCGGCGATCTCGGCTGGGTATCGCCGGGCGAGCTGGTGCCGGAGTTCGAGCAGGCCATGAGCCGCCTGCGCCCGGGCGAGGTGTCCGAGCCCATTGTCACGCAGTTCGGCGTGCATCTGATCCAGGTGCTCAATCGCCGCGAGACCGAGATCACGCCGGAGAAGCAGCGCGACTTTGCCCGCGCGGAGCTTCGCGAGCAGAAGGCGCGCGCGGCGTATGAAGACTGGCAGCGCCAGTTGCGCCAGGCCGCCTACGTGGAATACCGCGTCAACCGCCAGCGCTAACCAGAACGCGTCGCCACCATGTCCAAGCCGCTCACGCTAGCCATCACCACCGGGGAACCCGCCGGCATTGGGCCCGACATAACCGTTGGCGCCTTGCTGCAACTTGCCGGCGAGCATCCGCAGGCGCGTTTTCACGTGCTTGGCGACGCGGGACTGCTGGCGGCGCGCGCCGCCGCACTGGGCGTCGCGCAAGCCTGGGCGTACCGGCTTGCGGATGGCAGCGTGGTGTGCGACGACATCCCTCTGGCCGTGCCTTGCGATGCTGGCCGGCTGGATGCGCGCAACGGCGGCTACGTGCTCGCCTTGCTCGATGCCGCTATCGATGGCTGCATGGGCGGGACCGACGGCACGCGGCGTTTTGCCGGCATGGTGACCGCGCCCGTGCAGAAGAGCACCATCAACGATGCCGGCGTGCCCTTCACCGGGCACACCGAATACCTGGCCGAGCGCGCCGGCGTGCCGCGCGTAGTGATGATGCTGGCCGGCCCGCAGCCCGCGCATGGCAATGCCATGCTGCGCGTGGCGCTGGCCACTACCCACCTGCCACTGCGCGCGGTGCCCGACGCGCTGACCGTGTCCATGCTGGAAGAAACGCTGGCCATCGTCGACCACGACCTGCGCCGGCATTTCGGCATCGCCCGGCCGCGTATCCTGGTCACCGGTCTGAACCCGCATGCCGGCGAAAGCGGCCATATGGGCCATGAGGAGATCGATGTGATCATTCCCGCGCTGGCCCATGCCGTGGACGCGGGCATCGATGCCCGCGGCCCGTACCCGGCCGACACGTTGTTCCAGCCCCGTCATCTCGATGGGGCCGACTGCGTGCTGGCGATGTACCACGACCAGGGCCTGGCCCCGCTCAAGTACGGCACATTTGGCCACGGCGTGAACATCACGCTGGGGCTGCCTTTTATCCGCACCTCGGTCGACCATGGCACCGCGCTCGATCTGGCCGCAAGTGGCCAGGCCGAGCACGGCAGCATGATCGAGGCGATCCGCAACGCCATCGCCATGGCCGGCCACGCCAACGGCCGGCCGCGCGCCGCGCCGCTGGTGGCAACACGCTGACGCCCGAGCGAGACCTAACTATGCGTTCYAACGTACACCAGGGCCATGTGGCCCGCAAACGATTCGGACAGAACTTCCTGGTCGATGACGGCATCATCCACGGCATCGTCAGTGCCATCGACCCGCAGCACGGCGACACCCTGGTCGAGATCGGCCCCGGCCTCGGCGCGCTGACCCAGCCTCTGCTGGAGCGCCTGCCGCAGATGCAGGTGGTCGAGCTTGACCGCGACCTGGTGGAGCGCTTGCGCCGCCGCTACGGTGAACGGCTGGTGATCCACGCCGGCGACGCGCTGGCCTTCGATTTCGGCAAGCTGTGCGAAGCCGGCAAGCCGCTGCGCATCGTCGGCAACCTGCCCTACAACATCTCCAGCCCGCTGTTGTTCCACCTGGCCGAGTTTGCCGACCAGGTGCGCGACCAGCACTTCATGCTGCAAAAGGAAGTGGTCGAGCGCATGGTGGCCGAGCCAGGCAGCAAGGCCTTCGGGCGGCTGTCGATCATGCTGCAGGTGCGCTATCACATGGAGCATGTGCTCGACGTGCCGCCAGCCTCGTTCAACCCGCCGCCCAAGGTCGACTCCGCCGTGGTGCGCATGATCCCCTGGCCGCGCCAGGCCGATGGCCAGTTGCGCTCTCCGTATCCCGCGTGCAACTTGACGGTGCTGGGCGACGTGGTGGCTGCGGCGTTCTCGCAGCGGCGCAAGGTTCTGCGCAATACACTGTCGATGCTGCGCGACCAGGTTGATTTTGAGGCGCTTGGCTTCGACCTGGCGCGGCGCGCCGAGGAAGTCCCCGTGGCCGAGTACGTCGGCCTGGCGCGCCAGCTTGAAACCCCGGCTACATGATGCGCGCTACCGGCTCTCGTTCCCATTGGTGGCGCTGCTGAGCGCAGCGGCACGTCGTCATCCCCTGATTCCGACTCCAGCCGCCGCAGCCCGGTTGGCAGCACTCTGCCTGCGCTGACCGGCACCGCGGCGCTTCTCTTACCCAAGGAAATGCCATGACTAGCGAAACGCAGGCGCCCCAGCGCAAGGTCATCCTCACCGGCGACCGCCCCACCGGCCAGCTTCACCTGGGCCATTACGTTGGCTCGCTCAAGAGCCGCGTGGCGCTGCAGGATACCCACAAGCAGTATCTGTTGCTGGCCGACACCCAGGCCATGACCGACAACGCGCACGATCCGGACAAGGTGCGGCGCAACGTGCTGGAGGTGGCGCTCGATTACCTCGCGGTTGGCATCGACCCGGCCAAGACCACCATCACGGTGCAGTCGCACCTGCCCGCGCTGGCAGAGCTGACCCTGATGTACCTGAACTTCGTCACGGTCGCCCGGCTCGAGCGCAATCCGACCATCAAGGATGAGATCCAGGCGCGCGGCTTCGGCCGCGATATCCCGGCGGGCTTCCTGTGCTACCCGGCTTCGCAAGCAGCCGACATCACCGGCTTCAAGGCCACCGTGGTGCCGGTCGGCGAGGACCAGGCGCCCCTGATCGAGCAGACCAACGAGATCGCGCGCCGAATCAACCACCAGGTTGGCCGCGAAGTGCTGCCGGAAGCCGCCGCGCTGATCCCGCGCTTTGGCCGGCTGCCCGGCGTCGACGGCAAGGCCAAGATGAGCAAGTCGCAAGGCAACGCGATCTCGCTGGCGGCCTCGCCCGAGCAGGTCAAGGAAGCGGTCATGCGCATGTACACCGACGCCAACCACCTCAAGGTGTCCGATCCGGGCCAGGTGGAGGGCAATGTGGTGTTCACCTACCTCGACGCGTTCGACGAGGCGGTCGAGGAAGTGGCCGAGTTGAAGGAACATTATCGGCGCGGCGGCTTAGGCGACATGGTGCTCAAGCGCAGGCTGGATGGGGTGCTGCAGGCGCTGCTGGCGCCGATTCGCGAGCGGCGCGAGGAGCTGGCGAAGGATCCGGCCTCTGTGTTTGATATCTTGAAGCAGGGGACGGAGCGGGCTCGCTTGGTGACGCAGGCTACGCTGGATGAAGTGCGTGAGGCGTTGGGAACGTTCCGGTTCTGAGTTTTTTGAGGGGCGTGGGGTTGCAACTGCTTAAGTTCAACTGCTTAAGTTCGACTTCAAGGTCAAAAGCTTAAAGTCAAAGGCAGTTTCACCTCCCCTGCGGGGCGGCGACCTACTTTCTTGTCTCGCCAAGAAAGTAGGCAAAGAAGCGACCCGGATGGGGCGAAAGACTCCTCGTCGGAAGACAAAAAGAGCGGCCGGGGGCCAAACTCACATCGCCTTAAGGCGATGCTCAAACATGGCCCCCTCKTTTCCGCTCYTTTTGCCTTCCGACGAGGCGCCCCATAACGGGAGATGAAAGACAGACGGCTCGCTGCGCATCGCGSGYGGGTGATTGCCGCCTGGGGGCGGCAATCACGGCTACACCGAATCGGGGTTTGATCCCTCTGTGGYAAGCCGTGTTTCCCGCCCCCAGGCGGGAAACACCCRWGCGCKATGCGMAGCGAGCCGTGAAGGTTTACCWAGGCCGTATGGGGCGCCTYGGGATTTCACGAAAAGAGCGGAAAAGAGGGACCC
>NZ_JBFTSF010000357.1:0-5802 GCF_056399905.1 Cupriavidus sp. 01L46 | reverse complement strand
GAAGTGGACCGCGGCCTGGTCGAAGCGGCGCAGGCAATGGGCTGCCAGCGCTGGCATATCATCTGGCACGTGCTATTGCCGGAAGCATTGCCGGGGATCATTGGCGGCTTCACGATTACCGTGGTGTCCTTGATCGGCGCGTCGGCAATGGCGGGGGCGGTGGGCGCCGGCGGGCTCGGGGATATTGCAATCCGCTATGGCTACCAGCGGTTCGACACGACCGTGATGGTGGTGGTGATCGTGCTGCTGATCGGGCTGGTCAGCACGATCCAGTGGGCAGGCGACCGCTGCGTGCGGCTTCTCAAAACCCGTGGATAGGCCGGGGCGGGCAATACTGCCCGCCCGTCCCGTGCGTCGCGTTCAGGCAGCCTTCGCCCCAACCGACCAGTAGTAGGCCGGCGCGGTGCCATTGATGGCGTGATCCTCAATCACCCTTGCCTTGTAAAGGGTCGGGTTATGCGAGGCCAGCGTGCGGGCATTGCGCCAATGGCGATCCAGCCGACGGTCCTCATCCAGCGCGGAGGCGCCGCCGATATCGACCAGCCGTGTAGCCGCCGCCAGTACCTGGTCCGCCACGACAACCTGCGCCTTGGCGGCACGCAACTCGACATCGTCCAGCAAGCTTGCTGGCACGGCTTCACCCCGCTGCCGCAGGCGATCGATCTCGTCAAGGCCTTGCGCTACGGCGGCGACGGTGGCGGCGGTGGCGGCAAATGCCGCGCCGGCCAGGTGGCCCGCCACTTGCTGCACCAGCGGATCTTCCGCGGGCGTGCGTCCGCTGCCATGGCTCTAGACGCGCTTGCACGCGCGCACAAAGGCAGCGGCGTCGCGCTCGATGGCCCGGGCGATGCCGGCGAGCGTCGCCAGGTGCACCAGCTGGACGTAAGCCGTGATGGACGTGGGCACATTGCGCGGGAAGCTCAGCACCTGTTCGCTGGACACCGCAACGTCGCGGAAGCGCGTGGTGCCGGAGCCCGTGAAGCGCTGGCCAAAACCCCGCCAGTCATCGATGCGGTCGATGCCCGGCGCATTGGCCGGCACCGATCGAGTGGAAACGGGCGGAGAGTTCCGCCTGGGAAGGATTGAGTTCTGGCATGAGTTTGTTATCCGGGTTCAGATGACGATGGCAAACACACGAGGCTCGCCAGCGGCAGCTTCGGGGTCGTCCGGCGCGGACCCGGATGCGCACCACGGCCGGCATCTCGGACCAGCTTGCGCCCAGCCCGCCAAGCTCGACGAGAATGGCCAGGGCCAGCAGCCGGCTCTCCCGCAACGCATCGCGCTCGGCCTTGGGCGGTGCCGCCTTCGACGTTGCACTCCACCGCGCTCTGCGCGAAGTCGCGCGCCAGCGCCTGCGCCGTGCGTTGCGGGTCCAGCGGTACCCGGCGCTCAGGCTCATGCCGACGCCTTGCTGCCCGGCAGCACGTCGTTGGCGATCATCTCGCCGAACGGCCCCGTCAGGTTGGTCGCGCCGCCGCGACCTAGGCTGGCGTACGGCTCCGGCAGCAACGGGAACACCAGTTCGGCAAAGCGATACGCTTCCTCAAGGTGCGGGTAGCCCGAGAAGATGAAGCTCTCGATGCCGAGGTCCGCGTATTCCTTGATCCGCGCGGCCACTTCCCGTGGGTTGCCCACCAGCGCGGTGCCAGCACCGCCGCGCACCAGGCCCACGCCGGCCCAGAGGTTCGGATAGATTTCCAGCTGGTCGCGGCGGCCGCCGTGCAACGCGGCCATCCGGCGCTGGCCGACGGAGTCGAAGCGCGAGAAGGACTTTTGCGCGGCAGCGATCATTTCGTCTGAGATCTGCGCGATCAGTTCATCCGCGGCCCGCCAGGCTTCCTCGCTGGTCCGCCGCACGATCACGTGCAGGCGCACGCCAAAGCGCACTTTGCGGCCAAGGCGCGCGGCGCGCGCGCGCACGTCGGCGATCTTTTGCGCCACGGCCTCGGGCGGCTCGCCCCACGTCAGATACACGTCGACCTGTTCCGCGGCCAGGTCGTGCGCTTCATCCGACGAACCACCAAAATAAAGTGGCGGGTAAGGCCGCTGCACCGGCGGATACAGCGCCTTGGCGTTCTCCACCTTGATATGCTCGCCATCGAAGTGAACAGCCTCGCCCTCCAGCACGCGGCGCCAGACGCGCAGGAACTCGGCCGATGCGGCATAGCGCTGGCTGTGGTCAAGGTACAGGCCATCCCCCCGATTCTCGTCCGGGTCGCCGCCGGTCACGACGTTGATCAGCAGCCGGCCATTGGTAATACGGTCAAGCGTGGCGGCCATACGCGCCGACACGGTAGGCGAGATGATGCCAGGGCGGATTGCCACCAGGTAGCGCAGGCGCTCCGTCCATGGCGCCACCGCGGAGGCAATCACCCACGAATCCTCGCAGGAGCGGCCGGTGGGAATCAGCACGCCGTAGTAGCCCAGGTTGTCGGCCGCCTGCGCGATCTGCTTCAGATAACCCAGCGAAACGGGGCGCGCGCCCTCCGTGGTGCCGAGATAGTGGCCATCGCCGTGCGTGGGAAGAAACCAGAAGACATTCATTGCCGCGGTTCTCCCCTTCAAGCCGCACGCTGCAGCAGCAATTTGCGGCTGGCTTCGAACAACGGCGCGCAACGATCCGCGGCCAGGCGAATGCGTTCGGCCAGCGTCGCGCTGCTGACCTGGTAATTCTGGAAATCCCCCGGGCTGCCGTACACGCCGATGGGCAGCGTGAGCGCCTGCAGGAAGCCGAACAGCGGCCGCAACTGATGCTCCAGCACCAGCGCGTGGCGGTCGCTGCCGCCCGTGGCCCCYAGCAGCACTGGCTTGTCCACCAGCGCCTCCTGCCCTACCAGGTCGAAAAGATGCTTGAAGTGGCCAGGATAAGAACCGCGATACACAGGCGCGGCCACCACCAGCAGGTCGGCGGACTCGATGGCGACCAGCTCGCTTTCAATCTCGGCCGGCAACTCTGCCCGCGACAGCGCCGCACCCAGCGGACGCGCGATGTCGCCGAGATTGACAATATGGCTTTGCAAAAGCAGCCGGCTATCCAGTTCCGCKAGCAGTGCCTGCACGAGCGCGAGCGTGCGCGAGGGCTGCTGAGCGCTGCCGTTGACGGCGACCACTTTCAGCGGTGTAGCCATGGGAAACCTCCTGTCGATGTCGATGATTTGTGGATTCACGCGTGCGGCGTATTTCGTTGCCGGCAATGCATTAGACAAGAAGCAGGCCCGCGTGAATCGCCATGTTTCTTGCCTGATTCGGCCTCCTTGACGCGATCGGTACCGCCCTCGCCGTGCACTCTGCCGATCCGCTGTTGCGCACCCAACGGCGCGGGAGCGCGCCCACCCCCGCCGTCTTAGGCAGACGCTTAGAAGCGCCCTACGATAGCGCAGCGTAGTTGGCCGCCGAAGGATGAATTTCATCTATGCATAGACATGCGAAACGCATATAGGCATGCGAGATTTGCATCCCACTCGGACCCTGCCGGGCGCACCAACGATAGGTGCCTGCCCTAGCCCGCGAACCATACGACGAAGAACGCATAGCGAAGAGGACCCCGCTTGCGGGGCCCTCTTCGTTCACGCCTTGCCGGACCAGTCTTCAGCCAATGGCCTCAGAAATCCAGTCCACCACCTCCGCCAGCCGCGCCCGGCACACTGAGCTGCCCCTCATCCTTCGGCAGTTCAACGATCGCAGCATCAGTGGTAAGGATCAGGCCTGCCACCGAGGCAGCATTCTGCAAAGCCGTGCGCGTGACCTTGGTCGGATCAACCACGCCGCCCTCCACCAGGTCGCCATACTCACCAGTAGCCGCGTTGTAGCCAAAATTGCCCGTCCCTTCAGCCACGCGCGCCACCACCACGCTGGCTTCTTCGCCGGCGTTGGCAACGATCTGGCGCAACGGCTCCTCCAGTGCCCGCAGCACGATCTTGATGCCGGCCTGCTGGTCCGGGTTGATGCCCGTCAGATCCTTGATAGCCTGGCGCGCACGAATCAGCGCTACGCCGCCGCCCGCCACGATGCCCTCTTCCACCGCGGCACGCGTGGCGTGCAGCGCGTCTTCCACGCGGGCTTTCTTCTCCTTGACCTCGACCTCGGTGGCACCGCCGACCTTGAGCACGGCCACCCCGCCGGCCAGTTTGGCCACGCGCTCCTGCAGCTTCTCCCGGTCATAGTCGGAGCTGGCCTCGTCGATCTGGGTGCGGATACGCTTCACCCGCGCCTGGATCTGCACGGCGTCGCCCGCGCCATCGATGATGATGGTGTTCTCCTTACCGATTTCCACGCGCCCGGCCTGGCCCAGTTGCTCCAGCGCGATCTTTTCCAGCGACAGCCCGACCTCTTCCGACACCACCTGGCCGCTGGTCAGGATCGCGATGTCTTCCAGCAGTGCCTTGCGGCGGTCGCCAAAKCCAGGAGCCTTGACCGCGGCGGCCTTCAGGATGCCGCGGATATTGTTGACCACCAGCGTGGCCAGTGCCTCGCCCTCCACGTCCTCGGCCACGATCAGTAGCGGACGTCCCGCCTTGGCTACCTGCTCCAGTACCGGCAGCAGGTCGCGGATGCTCGAGATCTTCTTGTCCACCAGCAGCAGGTAGGGTTGCTCGAGCACCGCCACCTGCTTGTCGGGGTTGTTGATGAAATACGGCGACAGGTAGCCGCGGTCGAACTGCATGCCTTCCACGACTTCAAGCTCGTCTTCCAGCGACTTGCCATCTTCCACCGTGATCACGCCTTCCTTGCCGACCCGGTCGATGGCCTGTGCGATACGCTCGCCGATGGCGCTTTCGCCGTTGGCCGAGATGGTGCCGACCTGCGCGATCTCGCGGCTGGTGGTGGTCGGCTTGCTGATGCGGCGCAGCTCTTCGATGGCCGCCGTCACTGCCTTGTCGATGCCGCGCTTCAGGTCCTGCGGATTGAGCCCGGCCGCGACGTACTTGACGCCCTCCCGCACGATGGCCTGCGCCAGCACGGTGGCGGTGGTGGTGCCATCGCCGGCGTTATCGCTGGTGCGGGAAGCGACTTCCTTGACCAGTTGCGCGCCGATGTTCTGCAGCTTGTCCTTGAGCTCGATCTCCTTGGCCACGGAGACGCCATCCTTGGTCACGGTGGGGCTGCCGAAGCTGCGCTCCAGCACCACGTTGCGGCCCTTGGGGCCCAGCGTTACCTTGACCGCGTTGGCGAGAATATTGACGCCTTCGACCACCTTGGCGCGGGCCACGTCGCTGAACACTACATCTTTTGCTGCCATTGTTGTCTGTCCTGTCTGGATTGTCGGGTTCGTTCGGGAAATCTCGGATCGATGCTGGCGGACGCGCTGCGATTCAGCGCTCGACCACGGCAAGGATGTCTTCCTCGCGCAGCACCAGCAGTTCGTCGCCGTTGACCTTCACCGCCTGGCCCGTGTACTTGCCGAACAGCACCCGGTCGCCCGCGCGCAGGTCCGGTGCAATGCGTTCGCCGGCTTCGTTACGCCGGCCCGGGCCGACGGCGATCACCTCGCCCTGATCCGGTTTTTCGGCGGCGCTGTCGGGAATGACGATGCCGGATTGCGTGCGGGTTTCGTTGTCGGACCGTTTGACGAGAACGCGGTCGTGCAGTGGGCGAAGGCTCATGCTGGCTCCAGGAAGAAAGGAAGAGAGAAGTTCATTAACGGCGGATGTCGGTGCCGACGTGGCGCTGCGTGCTGGCAATCAGCACTCGATGCCGGTGAGTGCTGAGTATAGAAAGCGCCGGCATGCACGGCCAACTGATCGTTTCGCATTTGCTTAGAAGCAGGCATGAAGGCGCCGACCCGCCCGCGCTGCTAAAAAC
>NZ_JBFTSF010000356.1:0-5803 GCF_056399905.1 Cupriavidus sp. 01L46 | reverse complement strand
GAGATAATGCTGCACTCACCGCTCAAGTCGACGGTGAGTCTATACCTGCCCTGCACACAAAAAAACTGACAGGCCCGGTTTTTGGACCCAAGGGCCATACGACATCCCCCTGCGGGGGATGTCGTATGGCCCTTGGGCTCAAAGGCCAACGCCGATCACAACCCGCAGGGGGACGTCGTCTAGCAATAGCGACCAACCCCAATCACGCATAATCCAAAGGCAAAGCCGTCGTATACTTGATCTGCTCCATAGCAAAACTAGAACTAACATCAGCCAGCTCAGCCCCCTGAATCAGCTTCTTGTAGACCCGGTCATAGGCCGCGATATCCGGGACCACAACGCGCAGCAGGTAATCGGTATCCCCAGCCATGCGGTAGAACTCAGTCACCTCGGGGATCGAGGCGACCAGGTCATGAAAGGTCTTGAGCCATTTGACGCTGTGCTGGCTGGTGCGGACCGAGACGAATACCGTCACGCCCACATTCAGCAGCGTGGGGTCCAGCAGCGCCACGCGCTTGCGTATTACGCCGCTCTCTTCCAGCTTCTGCACGCGCCGCCAGCACGGCGTGGAGGTGAGGCCCACCCGCTCGCCTAGCTCGGCCACCGGCACGGTGGCGTCTTCCTGGAGAGCGGCAAGTATCTGGCGGTCGTATCGGTCCATGGCAAATCCTGTTGGCGCGCAGCGTCGTTCGGGTGCCTGGCCGCTCGCCGGCCGCACGACTTAGGCCGCGTCCACCAGCAGGTTCACACCGCTGCAGATGTGTTCCTGGTCCACCCCATAGATATGCAGCGACACGGCCACCGCGTCGCTGTCGTTGCCGAGCGCATGGATATGGCGCAGCCCAGCCGGCACGCTAAAGGTATCGCCCACCGTGCGCGTGATCTCGCCGCACGGATGCGCCTGCCGCTTTTGCGCGTCCCAGCGGTAGTGGCGCTCGTGCAGCGTGCCGCGCAGCACCCGGTAGGCGCACCAGGTCTGGTGTCCGTGCACCGGGCTATGCTGCCCCGGCCGCCAGACAATCAGCATGGCGGAGAAGCGCGCCAGCGGATCGGCGTGCACCAGGTGGCGCACATAGCCCTCGGCCGAGCCTTCGCGCAGCGATTCCGGCAGCAGCGCCAGCAGCGTGGCGGCATCCGGCAGGCAGGCTTCGATGCCTTGCGCCACCATGCGCGCGCTGGCGGCAAAGGCGGACGACATGCCGTCGGACAGCGGGGCAAAGAGCTCCGGCTGGCCGCTGGCCGCGTCGAGGGTGCCAAGGACGCCGGCGCTACGTGCGTGGCTGGCAATATCGGTAACGGCGGCTTGCTGGGTGGCCATGAAGGGCTCCTTGTTGGTTTGAGACCATCATAGCGTCCGTCCCGTAGCAAGCACGTGCGTCTTGTCGTGCAAATCTGGATGTAAGTGTAAGTACATTCTAATAAAAATCAAATGAATAGAATAGTATTCCTGACGGTGGCAAAACCGCGGGCAGCCGGTGGATAATGCCGCCTCATGGAAATCAAGTGGCTTGAAGACTTCGTCAGCCTGGCCGAGACGCACAGCTTCTCGCGCTCGGCCGAGCAGCGTCATGTGACGCAGCCCGCGTTCTCGCGCCGGATCCAGTCGCTGGAGTCCTGGGTGGGCACGGAGCTGATCGACCGCTCCAGCTATCCCACCAGCCTGACGCCGGCGGGCAAGGTGTTCTACGAGCAGGCCCTGGCCATGCTGGCGCAGGTCAGCGAGACCCGCGCGCTGATGCGGGGGCAGCGTTCGGCTAATGCCCAGGTGCTGGAATTCGCGGTGCCGCACACGCTGTCGCTGACGTTCTTCCCCGAATGGCTCAAGGCGGTGGAGCGCGAGATCGGCACGTTGCCGTGCCGGCTGCGTGCGCTCAACGTGCACGACGCCGTGCTGGCGCTGGTCGATGGCGGCTGCGACCTGGTGATGGTCTACCACCATGCGCGCCAGGCCATCCAGCTCGATCCCGCGCACTACGACATGATGGTGCTGGGCACCGAGCGGCTGTCGCCATACAGCGTGCCGGACGCCACCGGCAAGCCTCTGTACCGGCTGCCGGGCACGGACAAGAAGCCGGTGCCCTTCCTCAGCTACACGCCCAACGCCTTCCTTGGCCGCATGGTCGACATGCTGCTGTCAGAAACCACCGACGCGCTCAAGCTCGACAAATGCTACGAGACCGATATGGCCGAGGCGCTCAAGGTGATGGCGCTGTCMGGACATGGCATGGCCTTCCTGCCGGAGAGCGCGGTGCGCGAGGAACTGGTCCAGCACCGGCTGGTGCGCGCGGAGGCCGCGCGCGGCGCGCCGCTCTCGATCGACATGGAAATCCGGCTTTACCGGGAGAAGCCGGGCGAACACGTCAACGAGCGGCGCAGTGCGCAGGTTCGCAACAAGCGCCAGCTGGTGGAGCGCGTGTGGTCTTCGCTGGCCGCGCAGGCCTTGCCCGCACTGCCGAAACCCTGAAGGCGCGCAGCTGGTGCGCCGGGCACACCGCCACATAGCGGGCAAGGCCGGCACAGGGCAGTACAGGGGGCAGTACAGAGCCTTGGTCAAAGGTTATGCAAAGCATGCATAACGGGATAATCAAACGGCATTGGCTTCGGCGGGGCCGCCTCCCCTAAGCTGGCGGCACCTTCACACCGGAACCAAACGATGTCTTCCGCAGCGCCGTCCAATCCTGCCGTCAAGAACCACTCCTTGCCTTCCTACCTGAACGCCGATGCGCTCGGGCCCTGGGGCATCTACCTGCAGCAGGTCGATCGTGTCACGCCTTACCTGGGCTCGCTGGCCCGCTGGGTCGAGACCCTGAAGCGCCCCAAGCGCGCGCTGGTGGTGGACGTGCCGATCGAGATGGATAACGGCACCATTGCCCACTTCGAAGGCTATCGCGTGCAGCACAACATGTCGCGCGGCCCGGGCAAGGGTGGCGTGCGCTTCCACCAGGACGTGACCTTGTCGGAAGTGATGGCCCTGTCGGCCTGGATGTCGGTCAAGAACGCCGCGGTCAACGTGCCGTACGGCGGCGCCAAGGGCGGTATCCGCGTCGATCCGCGCACGCTCTCGCGCTCGGAGCTGGAGCGCGTCACGCGCCGCTATACCAGCGAAATCAACTTCATCATCGGGCCCAACAAGGACATCCCGGCGCCCGACGTCAACACCAATGAACAGGTGATGGCATGGATGATGGACACCTACTCGATGAATTCCGGCAGCACCGCCACCGGCGTGGTGACCGGCAAGCCGATCTCGCTGGGCGGCTCGCTGGGCCGCCGCGAGGCAACCGGCCGCGGCGTGTTCGTGGTGGGTTCCGAGGCGGCGCGCAACCTAGGCCTTGAGATCAAGGGCGCACGCGTTGCCGTGCAGGGCTTCGGCAACGTCGGCGCCGTGGCCGCCAAGCTGTTCCATGAGGCAGGCGCCAAGGTGGTGGCGGTGCAGGACCACCGCACCGCGCTGTACAACCCGGCCGGCCTGGACGTGCCCGCCATGATGGAATATGCCTCGCACAGCGGCACCATCGAAGGTTTCCAGGGCGAGACCATCTCCGCCGAGCAATTCTGGCAGGTGGATTGCGAAATCCTGATCCCGGCCGCGCTGGAAGGCCAGATCACAGCCCAGAACGCGCCCCACATCAAGGCACGCATGGTCATCGAAGGTGCGAACGGCCCGACCACGCCCGAGGCCGACGACATCCTGCGCGAGCGCAATATCCTGGTGGCGCCCGACGTCATCGCCAATGCTGGCGGTGTTACGGTCTCCTATTTCGAATGGGTACAGGACTTTTCCAGCTTCTTCTGGACCGAAGAGGAAATCAACCAGCGCCTGGTACGAATCATGCAAGAGGCATTCCGGGCGATCTGGCAGGTCGCTCAGGACAATAAGGTTACCTTGCGCACGGCCGCCTTCATCGTGGCGTGCACGCGGATTCTTCAGGCGCGCGAAATGCGCGGTCTCTATCCCTGATACCTGACGCGGCTTGGCGCCGCAGCGTCGCTACCTGGCGATGCTGCGGCGCAACAAGTCCATCCAGGATTGGTAACGCGGCTGCCGGGCTTCCCGGCAGCCGCGTTGTCGTATGCGCTCGCTGCCCCCACGCACGTGGGGGGGCGTCCGTGCTGGCGAGGCCTTGCGGCAAGGCTGGCCCGACGCGTTGGCGCAACGGTTTCAGGGCAGTGGAGGCATGCCTCGTTTGCCTTGCAAACCATGCCTTAAATGGCGCTGTTAGGGGAAAAACCCGTTGTCTTGAGTGCTTGCCTGCGCAATACTATTTCGTCGGCGGGTGGATTTTTGTTAGAGTCCCGCCTTTCTCTTCATGGTCAAGGAGATGTTATGAATGTTGCCAAGTTGGCTTCCCTGATGATTGCTGCTGGCGTGCTGTGCGGTACCGCGCAAGCTGCCGAGCAACTGACGGGCACGCTGCAGAAGATCAAAGACACCGGTGTGATTACGCTTGGCGTTCGTGAGTCGTCGATTCCGTTCAACTACAACCTGGGCGGCGTGCGCCAGGTCGGTTATTCCTACGATGTCAATGTCAAGATCGTGGAAGCGATCAAGGATCAGCTGAAGCTGCCGAACCTGCAGGTCAAGGAAATCCCGATCACCTCGCAGAACCGCATCACGCTGCTGCAGAACGGCACCATCGACATCGAGTGCGGCTCGACCACCAACAACCTCGAGCGCCAGAAGCAAGCATCGTTTACCACCAGCATCTTCATCATCGGCACCCGCATCATGGTGAAGAAGGATGGCGGCATCAAGGACTGGGCCGACCTCAAGGGCAAGAACGTGGTGACGACCGCCGGCACCACCTCGGAACGCCTGCTGCGCAAGATGAACGATGACCAGAAACTGGGCATGAACATCATCAGCACCAAGGACCATGGCCAGTCGTTCCTGACGCTGGAATCGGGCCGCGCCGTCGCCTTCATGATGGACGACGCACTGCTGTACGGCGAGCGCGCCAAGGCCAAGAATCCGGCCGACTGGATCGTGGTTGGCAAGGCGCAATCGCGCGAGTCGTATGGCTGCATGATCCGCAAGGATGACGCACAGTTCAAGAAGCTGTCGGACACCGTGATCACGGGCATGATGAAGGATGGCTCGATCAACACGCTGTACACCAAGTGGTTCCAGCAGCCGGTCCCGCCCAAGGGCCTGAACCTGGACTTCCCGCTGTCGGAAGACATGAAGGCACTGTTCAAGACGCCGAACGACAAGGCACTCGACTGATACTGGGATTCCGGTTGTGTGAAACGGAAGGCATGTCCTTCCGTTTCTTTTTGAGGACACATCATGAACTACAGCTGGCATTGGGGTGTATTCCTCGAACAAGCGGCCCAGAACGAGACCTACCTGGACTGGATGATTTCCGGCCTGAAGGTCACCATTGCACTCGGGCTCTCGTCGTGGATCATCGCCCTCGTCATCGGCTCTGTACTCGGCGTACTGCGCACGGTGCCCAACAAGTGGYTGTCCGGCCTGGCCGCCACTTACGTAGAGATCTTCCGTAATATCCCGCTGCTGGTGCAGTTGTTTATCTGGTATTTCGTCATGCCCGAGCTGTTGCCCGGTGGCGAGGCGATCAAGCAGATGAACCCGTTCGCGCAGCAGTTCATTGCAGCCATGCTTTGCCTGGGCACGTTTACCGCGGCCCGGGTCTGCGAGCAGGTGCGCTCGGGGATCAACTCGCTGCCGCCCGGCCAGAGGAATGCCGGCCTGGCGATGGGCTTCACGCTCGCACAGACTTACCGCTACGTGCTGTTGCCGATGTCGTTCCGCGTCATCGTGCCGCCGCTGACCTCGGAG
>NZ_JBFTSF010000355.1:0-5830 GCF_056399905.1 Cupriavidus sp. 01L46 | reverse complement strand
GCCTGGAGATATCGGCGATTGGGGACGAGCAGAGATTTCGGCGAGACTATGGAGCATMGCATGGGAACAGACAATCAGGCGCGACCTGAGCACTTCCACAGGGATTTCGGGCAGGATGCGCTGGAGCATTGCAACCAAGGCGGAGGCGTTCCCCCCAAACGACTGCTCGAATATCTCGGCGATCTTCGGGTTACGGTCCGTATGGAGGCGCGCCAAAAACTGAACATAGCGCGCACCCGCACTACCTTCTTCAATGATTTTCCTGGCAAGCGGAATGACGAGTATTTCCACAACGCCGCGGAGCGTGACCTGTGGCTGCGCCTGCAGTGAAGCGTACATTTCACGGCGTTGTGCCATCAACGGCATCATATGGCGTTCCAGCAGCGCGTCCACCACCTTATCCAGTCCACCGAAGTGATAGTGGAGAATACCGGCGCTAACGCCAGCCGCTGCGTTGATGCTGCGGGCCGATACGCCGTCCACGCCATACMTGGCCATCAGCTCTTCGRCCGCCAGCAGGATGCGTTCCCGGGCCTCGCCTTTTACAGTAGGAGATGTCATCGATTACAGATAGTACGAGTGCCACCCGCCCCACCGGGGGCAATTGGCCAATGACGCCAATACCCCCAACACGCTGTGCGGTCTTTGGAACAGCGCGGCAGGGCACGACTCAATGAATGTGGCGCCCGATTATACGTTCAGCACTACTGCCGGCTCACATACGCTGCGATGAGATGTTGCCGCCATCCACCACGATCTCCGCCGCAGTGATGTAGCTCGCCTCGTCCGACAACAGGAAGCGCGCAACGCGGCCAATCTCCTCCGGCTGTCCCAGTCGGCTGAGGAGAATACGGCGCTCGAAGGTTCCTGGCGGCAAACTGTCTACAGCGGGCTGGAGCATTGGCGTCAGGATCTGCCCCGGGGAAATCGCGTTGATGCGGATGTTATCGCGCCCAAGGCCGTCCGCCAGCGAGCGGATCAGTGACAACATGCCGCCTTTCGCCGCGCTGTAGATGGGGTTGATGTGATTGCCCAAGGTGGCATTGATTGACGCGATGCCGACCACCGCAGACCCCGGATTGGCGCGCAGATCCGGCAACAACGCCTGCACCAGCAGTGCAAATGCGCGGAGGTGAACATGGATGCCAGCATCCCATTTTTCCGGCGTGATGCCTTCGAGCGACCCGGTATCGACCGTGCCCGCCGCGTGCAGCAATCCACCGATCCGGGGCAATGCCGCGCGGGTTGCGTTCAGCGCAACMCGCAGCGCGTTGGGGTCGCACAGGTCGACGCCAACACCAACCGCCGCAACGCCATATTCCTTGGCAATCTCCGATGCTCGGTTTTGCGCCTTTTCTGCCTGAATGTCCCACAGCGCAACGTCGCGGCCGACGGCGGCTAATGCGCGTGCCGAGGCAAGCCCGAGCCCGGATGCTCCACCGGTGACGATCACGGCTGTATTGGGTGACGCGAGTAACGTTTTCATTGAGGGTCTCCTGTCAAGATGGTTTGAGTGATCGAATGAATCTGGCAACGAAGACTGACGTGTCAAAGACGCCAGGCAGCGCGCAATCGACGACCGTAGCGGGTGAAATTTTGTCTTGACGACGGTCCACGGCACTTGCTAAATTCCATTCGAACATTTGATTCAATCGAGTGCTCAGAAATTTTGGCACACGCCCACGCGAAAGCGCAATAGGCATCGACGAGAACGAAAAAAACAGGAGACACGAGAGACCATCATGAACAGACTACGCAAGCGTTTGGCCACGGCGTTGTGCCTGGCCCTGAGTTGCGCCGCGACCAGCTTCGGCTGGGCGGCCAGCCACGAGGTGCAGCCTGGCGATACACCGCCCGCAGTGCCGCTACTGCACGCGCCGGTCGGCGCGCCAAATGTGGTAGTGGTCTTGCTTGACGACGTAGGCTTCGGCGMGGCCTCCACCTTCGGCGGACCGGTCAAGACGCCCGCGATGGATGGCCTGGCCAGTGGGGGCTTGAGCTATAACCGATTTCATACGACTGCAGTGTGTTCGCCGACACGCGCCTCGCTACTCACAGGCCGCAATCCGCACGCAGCCGGTGTCGGCGCAGTGCTGAACTCGCCAAGCAGTTATCCGGGTTACCGGGGGGTGCTGCAAAAGGACTCCGCCACAATTGCCGAACTGTTGCGTCAACAGGGCTATAGCACTGCAGCCTTTGGCAAGTGGCATTTGACACCCGATTGGGAAGCCTCACCGGTCGGTCCCTTTGACCGTTGGCCGACCGGCCAAGGTTTCGAAAAATTCTACGGGTTTATCGGCGCCGAAACCGATCAGTTCAATCCTTCGCTATACGATGGCACCACGCCAGTCCTAAGGACAGCCTCGAAGGACTACACCCTGAACGAAGACCTGTCGACACGCGCCGTCAACTGGATGCGCACGCAACACTCGATCGCACCCGACAAGCCGTTCTTCGTCTATTTCGCCCCAGGTGGCACCCATGCTCCGCTCCAGGCACCCAGGGCATGGATCGAGAAATACCGTGGCAGGTTTGACAAGGGCTGGGACGATATGCGGCTGGAGATTCTGGCCCGGCAAAAGTCCCTTGGCGTCGTACCGCAGGATACAAAGCTGACACCGCGGCCGGATGAACTCCCCGCCTGGGAAAGCCTCACCACAGACCAGAAGCGGGTCGCCGCGCGGTTAATGGAAGTCTACGCAGGGTATCTCGCGCATACCGACGCGCAAATTGGCCGCCTGGTGCAATCGTTGAAGGAGAGCGGCCAATTCGACAACACGCTGTTCATCTACGTGATGGGCGACAACGGTGGGAGCCTTGAAGGCGGCATCCACGGCGCGGATAGCTACATGGGTAATTTGCAGGGCATGCCTGAGACACCGGCGGCCGATCTGGTGAAGCGCCTCGACAGGCTGGGCGGCCCGGACAGCTATGTGCAGTATCCAGCCGGCTGGGCCTGGGCCATGAGTTCTCCCCTGCCATGGGCCAAGACGGTTGCTTCGCACCTGGGCGGAATTCGCAACGGCATGGTGGTTTCCTGGCCTGCGCGCATCCAGGATCATGGTGGTCTGCGCAGGCAGTTCTCTCATGTAAACGATCTCGCGCCAACCATTCTTGAGGCGGCGGGACTGAAGGCCCCGGCAGATGTCAATGGCGTCAAGCAACGTCCAATGGATGGCACAAGTCTGATCTATAGCTTCGCTGACAAAGATGCGCCGGAGAAGCACACCACGCAGTACTTCGAAGTGTTCGGCAACCGCTCGCTCTATCACGATGGGTGGCTGGCCTCGGCCCGGCACAAGGACCGAGACCCGTGGGTAAGCACATGCCGGGGCAAGCGGCTCGCCGACGACACCTGGGCCCTCTTCAACCTGAACGAGGACTTCAGTCAGTCCACCGATTTGGCGAGCAAATTGCCGGAAAAACTCAAGGAGATGCAGGCGTTGTTTCTGGCAGAGGCAGCAAAGAATCAAGTATTACCGTTGCAGGATACGGCCTGCTCCCGCACGCCTCTCCCCAACTTGACTGGCAAGCGCACAGAGTTCAGCTACTTCGCGGGAGCGGTGGGTATCCCTGAAGCTGAAGCGCCAGCGATCAAGAACCGCTCGTACAGCATCGTGGCCACGGTGGATATTCCCAAGGGCGGCGCCCATGGTGTCATTGCCGCCATGGGTGGCACTACCGCGGGTTGGTCCCTTTACCTTAACGATGAGGGCAAGCCGGTCTACGTGCAGAAAGTGTTCGATGTGGCACGCATGGAGATTACGGGTAGCAAGCCGCTGCAGCCGGGGAGGAACGTGGTGCAGTTTGACTTCGCTTACGAGGGGACAGGTTATGCCAAGGGCGGCACCGGCACGCTTCAAGTGAACGGCACGCCGGTAGGCAGTGGCCATCTGCCGGTCACCACGCCAGGATTTTTCTCTGCTGATGAGACCTTTGACGTTGGCATGGATACCGGCTCACCGGCCGGACGTTACACCGTCGGCTATCCGTTTAACGGCGCCATCGAACGAGTGGATATCCGCCTGCGTTGAGCATCCCCTGGCCGCCCGGTCTCGCCGAGCCCGCCATGGGTAAGGCGAGACCCGCCAGCTATTGTCGATGGCTGTGTCCGGGCCGCATGTCTCGGCCGCATGAGCGTCTGCATTGCCTTGCCCGCCCTACCAGTAATCATTCTCCTTTCCTCCTAATGCCTCGACGGCGGGAGAGATGCCCATGCAATCCGCACTACAGATACCATTCATCATCCGCGGTGAACTGATTGACAACTGCACACTGGAATTTGGCGGGCGTGGCGGAAATGTCGCATTCTCCACGCCGAATCTACTGAATTACCTGGATAGACTCACACTAAGCACGCCATCGAGGATGGCAGACCTCTATGCGTTGACGTTCGACGATATCGTGGACTTCCTGGCACAGTTGGGAAAGAAACTGGTTCTTTCGGAAAACCCTCACCTACAGGCCGCCTACAATCTTTCCTGTCAAACATCGGGCATTTCCGATTCCATTCTGCGGTACCTCTATGAGGCAATACCCGAGATGTTCTCGCCCGCCGTTGTGCGCGAAACGGCGGAACGCCTGGTAGGCATTGATTATCTTGAAAAATGGGTCGAGCAGCCCTCCCGTGTACATACGGGAAGACCCAGCCGCATTCGCGCCTTCGGTGCTCGCTGCGTCCATGTCATTGCAGGCAATGTACCGATGGTAGGCGTCGGCACGGTTATCCGCAACGCCTTTACGCGCTCAGATGCCGTCATAAAGACCCCCTCGAACGACCCTCTTACCGCTACGGCCATCGCCCGCACCATGCTCGAACTGGACCCCGACCACCCCCTGACAAAGCACCTGAGCGTCGTGTATTGGAAAGGTGGCGACGAGTCTATCGAAAGACATATCTATGACCCACGCCTGGTGGAAAAGGTCGTCGCCTGGGGTGGTTTCGCCAGCATCCGGCACATCACCCAATACTTGCAGCCAGGCTTGGATCTGATCACCCTCGACCCGAAGCACAGTGCCACCATCATCGGCCCGGAAGCCTTTGTGGATACAGATACCACGCGCTCAGTCGCGCGCAGGCTCGCACTCGACATCGGCGTGATGAATCAGGAAGGCTGCGTGAACGCGAGGGTTGTCTATGTTGCGTGCGGCACTGACGAGACCGGTCTTAAGAATGCCAATCACCTGGGTATGCTGACCTTCGATGCCTTGCAGAAACTGCCGACGACATTGAGTACACCTCACAAATCCTTCAGCAGCGAGCTCAAGGATGAAATCGACGGGCTGCGACTTGCCGGTGACGAATACCGAGTGTACGGCGGTAAATCCAATGAGGGCGCAATCATTGTTTCGCAAAACGACACACCTGTGGATTTCGCCCGCCAGCTCGCCTGCCGGGTCGCCAATATCGTGCCAATCGATTCCATGGATACCGCAGTGATGTCCGTCAACGCCTATACCCAGACGATTGGCCTCTACCCGGAATCACTTAAGGATAGCCTGCGCGACCGCCTCGCGTATCAAGGTGGACAACGTCTCGTTTCGCTCGGCGCCGCGGCACTCTTCGAGGATGCGGCAATTCCACAGGACGGCATCGAGCCGGTACGTCGGATGTGCAAGTGGATTGTGGACCAGACTTCGGATGGTGACGCCCTGGAAGCGCTGGCTGCAGGCGCATCGCATTAATCGTGATCTTCAAGGGGTAGTTCGATGTCCCACATCTATGAACAGTTACTCGACGATGCCTCGATCTATGTTAACGCTCGCTACGACGAAGGATATTTCCTGTCGCGAGAACAACTCGAACAGATTCACCTGCGTGGCGTGCAGC
>NZ_JBFTSF010000354.1:0-5841 GCF_056399905.1 Cupriavidus sp. 01L46 | reverse complement strand
CTCCAGCCCCTTGGCGGCGTGCACGGTGAGAAGGGCCTCCAGCCCCTTGGCGGCGTCGGTAGCGTCGTCGGCATCGGCATCGGCTTCGCCTTCCGCGTCTTCGGCGCTATCGGCCATGCCGCCTTCATCCGGGCTTTCGCCTTCTTCGCCGCGCCGGATTTCCTGTAACTCGTCAATAAACTTGGGCAGGCTCGGGTAGCGCCCGCCATCGAGGTCGAGCGAGAGCTTGAGGAAGGCATCGAGGTTGGCCAGTACCTGGTCGCGGATCTCGGCCGGCGCGGCCTCGGCGTAGCGCCGGCGCACTTCGCCGCCATGGTAGATGTGGTCGATCAGGTCATGCACCGGCCGATGCGGCGCCACCTCCAGCCAGTGGCGCAGGCGCGCGACACCATCGCGCAGTGCCGGGCTGCCGAACTCGGGCAGCCCCTGCTCCCGCAGGCAGGCCCACCAGCCTGGCCGCGCCTCGCCCGCCTGGGCCATCTGCGCGATGGCGATCAGGTCCTCGTCGGTCGCGCCCACCAGCGGGCTCTTGAGCACATGGGCCAGGTCCAGGTCAGACTCCGGTGTCATCAGGAACGCCAGCAGCGCGGACAGGTCGAGCGCTTCCAGCGTGGCCAGCAAGCCGCCGCGGCGCGGGCTCAGGCAGGGAATGCCAGCCTCGCGGAAAGCACGCTCGTACTCCGCCAGATGGGTCTTGCGGCGCACCAGCAAGTGCACATCGCTCCAGCGCGCGGGCCGCGGGCCATTGCTGTCGGCAACCGGCACAGTGGCGCGGACATGCTTTAGCCAGGCCGCCACGCGCCGGCCCTCTTCGAGCCGCAGCGAATCGCCTTCGTGCTGGCGCGGCTGCGTCAGCGTATCGCGGTGCGTGGCGGAGTCCCGCGCGGCCTCATCGTCATCGCCAGCCGCGTCGTCCTGCGGTGCCGGCTCCGCCTCGGGCTCGACCAGCGGCAACAGCCACACCGGGCCGCCGGGCTCGTGCAGCGCGGTCGTCTGCGTCTCGAACAGCGGATAGCGCCCATCGGCGCGCGCGGTGTCGAACACCGCGTTGACCCAATCGAGCACTTCCGGGCGGTTACGGCGGGTGCGGTTGGTCCGCAGCACGGTGGCGCCGAAACCCGACTGCAGCATCTCGCCGGCGGTCTGGAACAGGCGCGCATCGGCGCGGCGGAAGCGATAGATCGATTGCTTGGGATCGCCCACCAGGAATACCGTGGGCCGCTCACCCAGGCCTGCGTAGCCGGCCAGCCAGCCTTGCAGGATGCGCCATTGCAGCGGGTTGGTGTCCTGGAACTCGTCGAGCAACAGGTGACGGTAGCGCGCATCGAGCCGGACCTGCAGGTAGGTCGCGGTCTCTTCGTCGCGCATCAGCCGCGCGGCCAGCCACTCGAGGTCGGCAAAGTCCATCGCGCGCTGCTCGGACTTGTGGTGCTGGTAGCGCGTCAGCAGCGCGTCGCCCAGCTCGTACAGCGCCAGGTTGACCGCCAGCACCGCAGCCTCGCAGCGGCGTTGCGCGATCTGCTCCAGCGCGGCGCACATGTCGCCGTGCCCGGCGAGGAACGCATCGACCATCGCCTCACCACCGAGCGCCTTGGTCAGCGCCGTGGTGGCGCGTAGCGAGCGCGGCTTGCCGGCGGCGGTGAAAAACGCGTCGCGCAATATCGCGAAGGTGCGCTCCGCGGGCTCGCCCCCTTCGGCGCCTGCCTCGCGCCAAGCGCGGATCTCCAGGATCGCATCGGCCAGGCGCATAGCGTGAGCCTGCTCGGTCTTGCCGCCCCGGCCCAGTTGCGACGCCATGCCCTGGCAAGTGTCAAGCCAGCCGTCATCGGCCAGCACTTCCAGCAGCACGTCGACCTGGGCATCCTCGCCCAGGTCCGCGGCGAGCGTCTCAGCGGGATCGGCGCTTTCGCGGAACGCAAACCACTCGCTGCGCGCGTGGAACATGGCGTCGAGCAAGGCTCGCGCCTGGAACTCGCCGATGGCATCCACCAGCCGCTCGAAGGCGACGCGCAGGTTGGCGTACGGCGGCGTGGCCAGGGCCTGCCAGAACGGCGCCCAGGCCTCGCGCTTCATGCGCAGCGCGTCTTCGCGCAGCGTGGCGCCCGGCACGATGCCCGACGCCAGCGGCGCGCCGCGCAGCAACGTGCCAAACCAGCCGTGGAAGGTATCGATGGCCATGCGCCCGGGCGCGGCCAGCACCTGCGCATGCAGGCCACGCGCGCGCGGCAGCGCGGCGCGTGCGCCATCGGGCGACAGCCCGCGCTGCGTGAGCGCGGCGATCACCGCGTCGTCATCGTCGCGCGCGAGTTGCGCCAGCACTTCCAGCAAGCGCTCTCGCATTTCCTCCGCGGCCTTGCGCGTGAAGGTGATGGCGAGGATCTCGTGCGGCGCCGCGCCGGCCAGCAGCAGCCGCAGCAAGCGCGCCACCAGCAGCCAGGTCTTGCCGCTGCCCGCGCAAGCCTCGACCACCACGGAGCTGGCGGGGTCGCAAGCCGCGCGCGTGAACTCGGCCTCGGCCACCGGCTGGCCATCGCGCAGATAGGCGTGGATGCTCATGCGCGGCCCCCGATACCCGGCGGCAACGCCGTGCTTTCCCAGAAGCCCTTGCGGCACAGGCCGCGGGCGGTGCAGTAGGTGCATGCGCTGGCGTCGCCGAAGGCCGCCAGCGGCGCGTCCTGGCGCAGGCGCATCACGTCGCTGCGCAGTTGTTGTTCGAGCCACGCCACTGCGGCGTCGAAGTCAGGCAGGCTCACTTCGCGCTGGGGCGCCGGCGGCCCGTCCTTCGCGCCTTCGAGCGCCACCCAGCTGCCGGCGGCAACGTCGGCGCGCAGCAATCCATAAAACGGCAACTGGCAATCCTCTTCCACGTCCCCGACCTTGCGCTTCAAGCGCAGCACGGTCTGGGTCTTGTAATCGAGCACCGCACGGCTGCCGTCGCGCGCGCGATCGAGCCGGTCGATGCGGCCATTGACGCGCAGCGGCTGGCCGTCGGGCATAGGCAGGTCGACAGTGGCGTCGAGCTCGCCATCGTCCCAGAACCAGCCCTGCGCCTCGCGCTCCGCCTGCCATKCCACGTAGGAAGGCAGCACTTCGCACCAGCGGCGGTAGTAGCCGATGGCGTTGCCGTCTTCCTTCATCAGCGCGCCGAACTCGTGATCGGAAATCTCGCGCAGGCGCGCCAGGCGAGCGTCTTCACGGCGCAAGCCCTCCTGCGACGCTTCGCGGTGGTAGCGCAGCAGCACGCGGTGCAGCAGCTCGCCGATGTCGCGTTTTTCCAGGTCGTCGCTGACGACTTCCAGCCCCGCCAGCCCAAGCATGCGGCCGGCAAAGAACTGGTAGGGACAGCGGCGCAGCATGTTGTACGCCTGCGCGCTCCAGCGCGCAGGCACCAGCTCCGATGCCGCCGGCGCGGGCATGCCGCCGGCTTCGGCGAAGGTCTCGTGCAGCACCGGCAGCGCGCTCGCCTCGATYGGCGCGCMCGCGCGCGAGCACAGCGCGCTGAGCCGCTCGATCCAGCCCGACACATGCTTGGGCTCGCCACGCGCGCCAAGGCGCTGCCAGGTGAGCACCACGTCGTCGTTGTTCAGCAAGACCTCGGCCAGATCGCGTGCCTGCTGGGCAAAGCGCACCTCGCGGTCTTCCAGTCCGAGCTCGCGCCGCATCTGGTTGGAAAAAAACATCAGCTCGGCCGCACTGGAGGGAAGCTGCGTGTCGTCGCACCCCACCACCACGACCCCGTCGAAGCGGCGCATGCGCGCGCCGTTAAGCGGCAGGATGGTGATGCGCGCGGCGCCGCTGGCCGAGGGCTCCTTGTAGGCAACCGACTCCAGCAAGGCTGACAGCATGGAGCGGAATTCGCCGAGATTGAGCGTGGCGCCCGCACCCGTCTCGTCCTGCGGCAGATCGGCAAGGCGCGCCAGCGCKTCGAGCAATTGCGTGCCCGCATCGTCGGCCGACAACGCCTCGCGCATGCCGAGCACCTCCAGCATGGCATCGAGGCGTTCCAGCCAGGTCGAGACCGGGTGCTGCGCGTTGCCGCGCGGCCAGGCGCCGGCTTCGGCCGCAAGGTGCTGCACCAGCTCGCAAGCGGCCTGCCGGGCGGCGCGGCGGGCGTCGTCTTGTGCGGCGTCATCTTGCGCGGCGTCGGCGGCATTGCTATCGCCGGTGGCCTGGCCAGCCGTGTCGGGACGGAAGCGCTGCTGCAAGCGGCGCCAGCCACCCGTGATGCCATCGCGCCGGATCTGCCGCTCAAGCGCGGCAATGGCCTCCCCCCGTAGCACAAAGCCGGGCAGGCAGAACGGGCTCTTTAGCAGGTCGAGCAGGGCCGAGGTATCGCCGTCCTGGTTGAGCAGGTCGAACCATCGCATCAGCGCAGCCGCGGCTCGCGTGGTCGAGAGCTTCCAGCCGGTTTCGTCGCGCACCGGCGCACCGGCCCGCGCCAGCAACGCGCGCGCGCGCCGCGCTACTACGCGATCGTGCGCCACCAGCGCCACGTGGCGGCGGCCTTCGTTGAGCCACTGCACCAGTTGCTCGGCGGCAGCGCCGGCCTCGTCCTCGAAGCGCGCGCTGCCGATCACGCGCACGCGCGGGCGCTCGGCCGGCAGGCTGCGTGGCGCGCGGCGCGCGGCCGCTTCGTTCTTGCCAGGCAGCCGCGCCTCGGGCCACAGTGCCAGCAAGGTGTCGTACCAGCCGAGCTCCCCGTCCTCATCACCCAGATCGGCATCGAGCGCGCTGCCCTGCGCCTGCGCTAGCTGCGCGGTCCAGTCATAGCCGATGCGGATCACCGGCACGAGCTCGGCGGCCTGCCGCAGGAACGCTTCCTCGATCGGCTGGGGCGGCGTCGGCCCGAGCCAGATGACCGGCCCGTCCAGGTGCTGGGCCAGCCGATGCAGCGTGCGGCGGCGCGCGGGCATCGGATCGTCCGGGCCGGACAGGGCTTGCCAGAAGGCCATCACGATGCGGGCTTCCTCACCGAGGAAACGCGAGGACAGATGCGCGTAGGTCCGCTCCAGCGCGCCCTGCAGCAGGGCCGCGCGATCGTCCCCGTCGACGTCTTCATCGCGGATGGCATCGTMGTCGAGCCAGCGCGCGCTCAGTTCGTCGCTGATGGCGAGCAGCGTCTGCGCCAGCCCCCATGCCGCAGCCTCGGTCTGCGCACMAAATGCGCGCCGCAGCCAGTCCTGCGCACGAATGGCCTGCTGCACGGCCAGCAGCCGCGCAGCATGGCTGCGCACCGGGATCGGGTCGGGCGGCAGGTCGAGCAGCCAGTGGCCAATGGTGACCACCCGCGGCAGCAGCCGCGGCTTGCCGGCCGCGCGCGCGGCGGCATCCAGCGCCTGGCGCACACCGGGGATCTGCGCGGCGGTGGGCACCACCACATGCGCGGCGGCTTGCTGCTCCCCGCAATGGTCGAGGAAATACCAGGCCGCGGCGGCGGCCTGCGGCAGGAAGTCGGGGCCGGGACGAAATTGCAGCGAGGTCATGAAGCGAGAGTAACGGCCGGATCGGATGCCATGGCGAGAAGGCGCGCGGCGGTCAGCGCGCGCACCCGGGMATCGCGCACGGGATGCGCGAAAAACGCGGGAATAACCGGAGAGCCCGGAGCGCCTTCAGTGGCTGCCGGCCTCGAGGCGCGAGCGGATTTCGCGCGCGGTCTCCAGCAGGCCCTGGTAGCCGGAGCGTGCGTGCTCTGGCAGGTCGGGGTCGCCCACCAGCGCACCCAAGGTCTCGATGACACTGTAAAGGAGGCCCTTGGCCGCGCCGCCGGCAAAGCTCTCTTGCTCGACAGCGGCATTGATGTGATCCAAGCTCTCTTGCTCGACAGCGGCATTGATGTGATCC
>NZ_JBFTSF010000353.1:0-5877 GCF_056399905.1 Cupriavidus sp. 01L46 | reverse complement strand
CCGCCGCACTGTCGACCGACAACCTGGCCAAGGAATACTTCGGTGACCAGGGCATGCTGGGTTATGTGGCTGGCGTGCAGCGCAAGGAAATCCGTCAGGGTATCGCCTGCGTCAAGCACCAGAACATGTCCGGCTCGGACATCGGCGATGACCACAAGGAGTATTTCAGCGGCGAAGCAGCCCTGAAAGCGGCGGGTAAAGACAACACCATGAACCAGTTCTGATACCAGTAGTACGCCGCAAACATAGCGCCAACCCAAAACGGGTTGGCGTTTTTTTATCCGGCGACATAGCTCACGTTTCCCGGATCTCGCTCAGCACCTTGGCCTCGACCTCCGGGTTGGGTTCGCCATCCTTGGTGGCGATCAATTCTTTCGGCGTCAGTGGGATCAAGGGCAGGATCAGCGCGTACACCACGGTCGTCGCGATCACGCAATAGGTGAATCCGTACGCTGGGCTGCTGTTATAGATCCATGAGCCCAATAGATCGCCGGCACGCGCCGAGAGGGCGAGAACGCCATCCACCAGCATCATCAAGGTGCCTTGCAAGCCTGGCGGGCAAGATCGCATCGCGAGATCGAGGTATGCTGCCGTGGCTACGCCGCCCATCAGTCCTATCGGCGCCGCCAATACAAGCGCGAGATTGGCTGAGTGAATGAATGCCAGCGGAATCATCTGCGGTACTGCGACGATCGTTCCCCACCACAGCAGCTTGTTCAGCGAGACTCTCTTGCACAGAAAGCCATACAGTAGAAATGTCGGGATGAACGCGGCGGCGAAGATCCCGTTGTAGTACGAGTAAACGGAATCCGATGCATGCAGGGCATTGGTCAGATAGAACTGCAGCGGAGTCGCCGATCCTGGCGCAAAGTTCCACAGAAAGCAGATGAGGACCGCTGGATAGACGGCCTTATGCTTCGCCAGCCGCCTGACATTCCCAACGAGATCCGTGCCCCTGGCTTGTGGCTGCTCGTAGATATGCCCGAAGACGGAAACGGGCTTCCAGAGCCCAAGCACCGCAATCCATAACGTGACCGTTGCCATCAGGATGAAGGCATCTTTCGCGGCAAGATGATCGGAGATATACCCGGAAGCGAATGCTCCCGCAACGACCGGGACGGAGCTGACCACATTGCACAGCGCGCTCAGGCGCCCGGACATGCGCTTCTCCTGGCCCACCAGAGCAATCAACCCCTGATAGGCTGCGGCGACAAATCGGGACGACAGCATTGCCAGCAGCATCCCGATGACCAGTCCCGCGTATGAGAAACCTGAAAACGCTATCCAGATGAAAGCCACCGCGGTCACTGGAGCGAAAATCAGGAGGAAGCCGCGATCGCGCAATCCCAGCGGGTTCCATTGGTCGCGGGCGAGGCCAAAAGCGAACGCAATGTACACGGGTATGCCTGTCACCAGCCGGAATGTCGAGATMTGCGTCGCCGTTGCATGCAACTGGTTCTTGAGTATGTACGACGTCTGTATATCAACCAGGAAACCGGCTGGCGTTGCCAGATAGATGAACAGGGTGAGCCAACCGAAATACAGCAGGGTTCGGTCGCGGTCCTCGGCACCATTGCGACCAGAAGCGGCCAGCACGTTTGTCGCGGCGCGTTTGAAGTTCTTGGACATGGGGGACCACGTACACGTCCTCGGAAAACCAATCAAAGGTGCTCCCGTGCATGTGCGGGCTGCGCCACCAAGCATCGTTAACAGAATACAGCGCCAGTGCAGAAACAGTGTAGGTAAAAAATGGGACTCGATGCTCGGAGGCCTACCTCGTTCGCGCGGAGAATCCCGCGAGCGAGCGAGCTGGCACGCTGCTAGCGGGCGGTGCGATGGCCTGGCCACCGTCCGCCAGGCTCTCCGGAGGCGTTCTGCGCGTTGCGCGCTTGCGTGGTATCCGACGGTTACGCCGGTAGCGCCGGTAGCGCCGCCTTCATCATCGCGCCGACGCGATCGAACAGGCATTGCGCAGCGGGCGCCACGCCGAGCAGGTGGATGCAGGCATGCACCATGCCCGGCAAGCGACTTTGGTGCACGATAACGCCGGCGTCGGCGAGGCGGCGGGCATAAGCCTCGCCTTCGTCGCGCAGTGGGTCGTACTCGCAGACCAGGATGGTGGCGGGCGGCAGGCCGCCGAGCCGCTCTGCGCGCAGCGGCGACGCAGCTGGCGAGTCTTTGTCCGCCGGTCCGCGCAGGTAGGCCGACCAGCAGAACGCCATCACATCCCGCGTCAGGTAGTAGCCTTCGGCAAACTCGGTGTAGGAGTCCGAGTCCATCGCACTGTCCAACGCGGGATATAGCAGCAGCTGATGCGCGATGGCAGGGCCATGGCGGTCGCGTGCCAACAGGGCCGCAGCGGCTGCGAGGTTGCCGCCGGCGCTGTCGCCGCCCACCGCGATCCGCTTTGGATCGATGCCGAGTTCCGCGGCCTTGTCGAATGTCCACACTACCGCGCGATACACGTCCTCYAGCGGCACAGGAAACTTGTGCTCGGGCGCGAGCCTGTAGTCCACCGACAGCACCACGCAGCCGGTGGCGTTGGCCAGGGCACGGCAGGGGTTGTCGTAAAGCGCCAGCGAGCAAAGAAACCAGCCTCCGCCGTGAGCGAACACGATGGCGGGCAGCGGCGCGTCAGCTTGCCGCGACGCCGCCGGCCAGTAAGCACGAATCCCGATCTCGTGGCCGTCATCGGCTCTGAGGCTGAACATCTTGATCGCGGCCACTTCCTGCAAGGGGCCGTGCAGCGCTGGCAAGTCGCGTTCGGTGGCGTGGCGCATGTCCGCTAGCGACGTCTCACCGCCGCTTGCTGGTAACGCAGCCAGGAAGCGAGCGATATCCGCATCAACGGGCATGCGCATGCCCTCCCTGCTGCGCTTCCAGGAACGGCAGCAGCTCAGCCATGAATGCCTCTGGCGCCTCCTCCATGATGAAGTGGCCGCAGTCCGGCACCACCGCGCCGCGCAGGTCGATGGCGTTGTCGCGCAGCGTCACCAGCGGCGCGTCGTTGGTCGCGTGCTCCGCGCCGATGGCCAGCACCGGCATCGCCAGCTTGCGCTTTGCGCGTTCGCGGTTCTGGCGCACCGTTTCCGGAATCGCGCGGTAGTAGGCGAAACCGCCGCGCAGGCCGCCCGGCGCCGAATAGGCCGCGATGTAGGTGTCCACGGCCACGCGGTCGCGGCGATGGGACCACTGGTCGAACATGAAATTCAGGTAGGCGGCCTCGCGCCCGGCGATCAGCGTCTCGGGCAGATCGGCTACCTGGTTGAACATGAAGTGCCACAGGAACTTGTTTTCAGCAGGCGGCGCGAAGATGCTCGGCGCAGGCGCGAGTCCGGGGATCACGGCCTCGGTAAGCGCCAGCCGCGTGACTGCGTCAGGATGGTCGCTGGCCAGCGCGTAGGCCACCCACATGCCCACATCGTGGCCGACCACCTGATAGCGGTCATGGCCTAGCGCGGCCATCACGCGGTGCAATGTGTGGGCAGTGGCGCCGGTGTCGTAGCCCGTGGGCGGCCGGTCGGAATGCCCTGTGCCCGGCGGGTCGACCGCGACGGCGAGGAAGCCGCGTTGCGCGAGCGCCGCCATCACATGGCGCCAGGCGAACCACGTCTGCGGCCAACCGGGAATCAGCAGCACCGGCTGGCCGCTGCCTGCGGTGACGCAGTGCACACGGTGGCCGTCGATGCGTACATAGGTGTGCRTGTGTTGGGCGTTGTCTTGCATGGATGTCTTCGTTGGATGATGCATTGGTTTCGTTGAATGCGTTGAATGCGTTGTATGCGTCGGATGCGCTGTTGGTGTCAGGCGATGCCGAGCATGCTGGCGATCTGCGCCTTGTTGACCGTGGCGCCAGCAAAGTCGTCGAAGATCCGCGAGGTCACGCGGATGATATGGCGGTTGATGAAATCCACGCCTTCGCGCGCACCGTCTTCCTGGTTCTTCACGCAGCACTCCCACTCAAGCGTGGCCCAGCCCTGGTAGTCGTATTGCGCAAGCTTGGAGAAAATCGACTTGAAATCGACCTGGCCATCGCCCAGCGAGCGGAAGCGTCCGGCGCGCTCGGTCCACGACGTATAGCCGCCATAGATGCCTTGCCGCCCGCTTGGATTGAACTCGGCATCCTTGACGTGGAACATGCGGATGCGGTCGCGGTACAAGTCGATGTAGTCCAGGTAGTTCAGCTGTTGCAGCACGAAGTGGCTGGGATCGAACAGGATGTGGCAGCGCGGATGGTCGCCAACCAGGCCGAGGAAGCGCTCGAAGGTGGCGCCGTCGTGCAGGTCTTCGCTGGGGTGGATCTCGTAGCAAAGGTTGACGCCTTGCGCATCGCAGGCATTGAGCACCGGCAACCAGCGTTTGGCGAGTTCTTCGAACGCGGCTTCGATCAAGCCTTCGGGGCGCTGCGGGAACGGGAACAAGTAAGGCCACGCGAACGAGCCGGAGAAGGTGCCCATCTCAGTCAGGCCGAGCCGGCGCGACGCCTTGGCGGCAAGCTGGAGCCGCTCCAGCGCCCACGCGGTGCGCGCCTGCGGATTGCCGCGCAGCGCGGGCGGCGCGAAGTTGTCGCACATGGAATCGTAGGCAGGATGCACCGCCACCAGCTGCCCGAAGATATGCGTGGTCAGTTCGCTGATGACCAGGCCGTGCTCGGCCAGCGTGCCTTTGACCTCGTCGCAGTATGTCTGGCTTTCCGCTGCGGTCTTTACGTCGAACAGGCGCTCATCCCACGCCGGAATCTGCAATGCCTTGAAGCCTGTATCGGCAGCCCATTTGGCGATGGCGGGCAGCGTGTCGAACGGCGCTTGTGTGTCGCTGAACTGGGCGAGGTGGAGGCTTGGGCCTTTGATGGTTTGCATGGATTGAACCGCCTATTGTTTGTCGAGCGACAAAGAATAGATGGCCGGGACGAGGAAGTCAACCGTGTTTGGCGCCGCGACGGTAAAATGCAAGCCGCAACAGCATTCACTCACGAGCAGAACATGGCCGGACGCCCCAGAGAATTTGATCGAGACCAAGCCCTGAATACGGCCATGAACGTGTTCTGGGAGCGCGGTTATGAAGGTGCGTCGATGTCGACGCTGGTCGAGGCGTTGGGCTTGGCCTCGGCGCGCATCTACGCGGCGTTCGGCAGCAAGGAAGCGTTGTTCCGGGAAGCGGTGGCGCTATACGAAGCTGGCGAAGGCGGCTTCGCGGACCGCGCCATGCAGGAAGAAGAGTCGGCCAGGCAGTCCATCGAACGCTTGCTCGGCGACGCTGCGCGGACCTACACCAAACGCGGCCGTCCGCATGGCTGCCTGGTGGTGTCCGCGGCCAGCAGCTGCGCGCTCGAGAACGAACCGGTGGCCGACTGGCTGGCGGAACATCGCCGCCAGCGCACGCAATCCATCATCGACCGGCTGCACGCGGCGGTGCAAAGCGGTGAACTGCGGCAGGATACCGACATCGCCGCGCTTGGCGATCTCTACGGCGCGCTGTTGCACGGCATCTCCGTGCAGGCCCGGGACGGCGTCAGCCGCGCCCGCTTGCAGGCGATGATCGGGCCCGCGATGCTGGCGCTGGATGCTGCCGCAGCCCCTGGCAAAGCCGCCCCTCAACGTTGATCTGGAAGAATCTGGCATCTGGCGCGACCAGGCGAATCCCCAGCTTGAGGCGCATGCGCGGACCATGAGCAGTCAATTGACAGCGCCTCTTCGCGTTCAGCGAGGGATGATTCTGTTCCCGGCCTCAGACTGAATAACTCGCCGCCATGCCCTCGTGAGCATGGTTACATCGTCCGCGCAGACATAGGCCGGGGCTCCGAGGGCCATGGCTGCTTGCAGGAATGCGTCATGGGCGCCTTGCCATTTTGATGTCAGCACTTCCTCGGTACTGTCG
>NZ_JBFTSF010000352.1:0-9575 GCF_056399905.1 Cupriavidus sp. 01L46 | reverse complement strand
CCTGTGGACGCCGGCCGGCTTCGCTCGTAACCTGCTGTTCAACGGATTCCATCCGGTGCTGCCATGGTTCGCGCTGTTTCTATATGGCATGTTGCTGGCACATCTACCACTGCAACGCGCCAGTACGCAATGGGCGTTGGCAGGAACCGGATTGTCGATGGCCGTGCTGGCTGGTGTAATCTCACACCTGTGCCAGGACAGCGCCTTTGCCTGGCTGCTAGGCACGACACCTATGCCACCGGGCCCGCTATATCTGCTCATGGGCATTGGCTCCGCCAGCGCTGCCATTGGCGTTTGCCTGCGCATTTCCAGCCAGTGGCCCGGTCGGCCGTTGAGATTCCTGCTACCCGCCGGGCGCATGACCCTCAGCATCTATCTGGCACACATTTTCATCGGCATGGGCCTGCTGGAAACACTTGGGGCGCTGGATGGCAACTGTACTCTGACCGACGCCGCACTGGCCGCATCAGCTTTTCTGGCATTTGCAACAATCGTGGCCTGGGTTTGGAGTTTCAAGATGAGGCAAGGCCCTGTCGAACGCCTGATGCGATGGCTGACAGCCGTGCGTTAGACGCATGGATTCYGGTCACTTGCAAGCCGCTGCGCCATCGCCTCATGGCAACGCTCAACAGGCATGTGACGATGACATGGTTTTGTTAGCCGCGCCTAATCAGCCTGGGCGCCCGAACGCTTCACCACCGCGCCCCACTTGTGGATCTCGCTGTCGACGAACTTGCCGGTTTCCTCCGGGCTCATCGGCATCGGCTCCGAGCCGCGGTCGGTGATGAACTTCGACAGCTCGGGCGACTGCAGCGCCTTCACCGTTTCCGCGTTGAGCTGGCTCACGAGCGCGGGTGGCAGGCCTTTGGGCGCCATCAGGATGGCCCAGCCCAGCGCTTCGAAGCCTGGAACGCCTTGCTCGCGCACCGTGGGCACCGACGGCAGCTGCGGCGCGCGCTTGGCCACCGTGACCGCCAGCGGCACGGCCTTCTTCGACTGGATCAGGGGCAGCGCCGCCGTCACCGAGTCCACCATCAGCGGGATCTGGTTGCCGAGAAAGTCGGACTGCGCCGGGCCGCTGCCCTTGTAGGGGATGTGCACCATGAAGATGCCCGCCTGGGCCTTGAGCATTTCGGCCGACAGATGCTGGGTACCCCCCACGCCCGCGCTGGCGTAGCTGTACTTGCCGGGCGCGGCCTTGGCCTTGGYGATCAGGTCGCGCAGCGAGACGATGCCGGAAGCCGGCGTGGCGAGGAACACCAGCGGCACCGAGAACACGCCGGAGATCGGCTGGAAATCCTGGCGCGGGTTGTAGTTCAGCTTCTTGTATAGCGTCTGGTTGACCGCCATCGCGCTGCCGGCCATCACCAGCGTGTAGCCATCGGGCGCGGCGTGGGAAGCGATCTCCATGCCGAGGTTGCTGCCCGCCCCGGCACGGTTGTCCACCACCACCGGCTGGCCAAGCTGCTTGCCCAGCCGCTCGGCCAGGGCGCGCGCAAAGATGTCGGTGGCCTGCCCCGGCGGGAAAGGCACGATMAGCTTGATGGGCCGCTCGGGATAAGCGGCGTGGGCAAAGGTGGCAGCCGTCGTCAATGCTGCCGCGGCGGCGATGAGGGCGAAGGGCTTCTTCAAGGGGGGGCTCCTGCGTTATTGGTTTTATGTGTGGTGCTGGGTCAGTGCACGGCGCGCGATGCATGGGAGCGGCCGCGCAGGGGAGGATTCTACGGGATGGCGCATCGCGGCCGCATCGCCGTCCTTCCGCTCTTGCATTTCCATATGCCGATTGCAGCGTTGGCAAGCCCGGGTGGCCTTCGAAGAAATCACCGCGTCCAACCTGGTCAAGGTCGATATCGACGGCGAGATCCTGCGCGACGACACTGGCCTTGGCATCAACCCGGCCGGCTACGTGATCCATAGCGCCATCCACGCCGCGCGCCACGACGTGGGCTGCGTGCTCCATACCCACACCGCTGCCGGCATCGGCGTGTCGGCGCAGCGCGATGGCCTGCTGATGATTTCGCAGCACGCCATGCGCTTCTTCGACAGGGTGGCCTATCACGACTACGAAGGCATCGCCATCGACCTGGATGAACGCTCCCGGCTGGTGGCGGACCTGGGCGAGCGCGATATCTTCATCCTGCGCAACCACGGCCTGCTGACGTGCGCGCCCACCATTGCGCAAGCCTTCCAGGAACTGCATATGCCGGAGCGCGCCTGCGTGGCGCAGCTGGCCGCGCAATCCGGCGGCGCACCGCTGGTGATCGCACCCGATGCCGTGGCACGCAAGGTGGCGGACCTGGTGGTGAGCAATGCCGGCGGCCCCGTCACGCGCAAGCACTGGGCGGCCCTGCTGCGGCAGCTCGATCGCAGCGATCCGTCGTATCGCCAGTAATCGCCAGTAATCGCCAGTAGTCGCCARTAGTCGCCAGCGCGCGCCGTGGCCGGCTCAGCGCCTGTGGTCGAAGCGCCGCGCCAGCCGCTCGCCGCCGAACTGCACCAGCGTGACCAGCGCAACCAGGATCACGATCACATTGAACATCACCGCGGTCTCGTAGCGCTCGTAGCCGTAGCGGATGGCCAGGTCGCCCAGGCCGCCGGCGCCCACCGCGCCGGCCATGGCCGACGAGCCGATCATGGCAATCACGCTGACGGTTGCGCCGCCAACGATGCCGGGCAGCGCTTCGGGCAGCAGCACGTGGCGCACGATGTGCCAGCGCCGGCAGCCCATGGCGCGCGCGGCCTCGATCAGGCCCGGATCGATCTCGTTCAGGCTGACCTGCGCAATGCGCGCAAAGAAGGGAATCAGGTGCACGCTCAGTGGCACCACCGCCGCCCACGTGCCCATGGTGGTGCCGACGATCAGCCGCGTCACGGGCAGCATCGCCACCAGCAGGATGATGAACGGGATCGAGCGGAAGGTGTTGACCAGCGCCGACAGCGTACGGTGCAGCCGCGGACGCGGACGCAAACCACCCGGCGCGCTCAACGTCAGTACGATGGCCAGCGCCATGCCGCACACGAACACCACCAGGCAGGCGGCGCTCACCATCAGCAAGGTCTCGCCCAGCGCCTTTACGTACTTGTCAGCCATGGGCGGGAACATAAGCCTGTATTTCGATATTGGCGCGCGCACTCGCGTACGATGCGTTGGCCGCCTTGGCGGCATGCATGGCATGGGCAAACTCGCCGCCGGCCGGCACCGGCAAATCCAGCCGCAGCGGGCGCAGCAGCGCCAGCGTGGCGGCGGCCCGCGGCTCGGCAAACACCTGCCACACCGTGCCGAGCTCCACCGCGCGGCCTTGGTCGAGCACCAGCACGCGGTCGCAAGCCTGGCGGATCACCGCCATGTCGTGCGTGATCAGCACCACGGTCAGTCCGAGCGTGCGGTTGATGTCGCGCAGCAGGGCCAGGATCGATTCGGTGGTCTCGGGGTCCAGCGCCGAGGTAGCCTCGTCGCACAGCAGGATCTCCGGGCGGTGCACCAGCGCGCGCGCAATGCCCACGCGCTGCTTCTGCCCGCCGGACAGCGTGGCCGGATAAACCTGCGCCTTGTCGGCCAGCCCCACCAGTTCCAGCAACGCCATCACGCGCGGCACAATCTCCGCGCGCGGCACGCCGGCCACGCGCAAGGGCAAGGCCACGTTCTCGAACACGGTCTTGGCCGATAGCAAATTGAAATGCTGGAAGATCATGCCGATGCGCCGGCGCAGCGCCACCAGGCCGTCCTCGTCCAGCGTGCCCACGTCCACGCCATCCACGCGCACCTGCCCCGCGCTGGGACGCTCCAGCATGTTGATGGTGCGCAACAGCGTGGACTTGCCCGCGCCGCTACGCCCGATGATGCCGAAAACCTCTGCGCGCGCCACCGTGAATGACACCTCCTGCAACGCGGCCGCGGGCGCGCCCGGGTAGTGCTTGCCAAGCTGCTCGAAGACGATATGCGGCGGACTTGATTGCAGCGGGGGCGTCTGTGACACGATGAAAATCCTCCGGGAACAACATCAACAACATGAGCAACGGCAGCCGCCACATCAGAACGCCGGGATCACCGAGCCCTGGTACTTGGTCAGGATGAACTTGCGCACCTCGTCCGAGTGGTACGCCTTGATCAGCGGTGCCACCCACGGCGCGGCCTTGTCACGCTCGCGCACGGCAATCACGTTCACGTACGGGTTGTGCTCCTTCTTCTCCACCGCAATGCCATCGCGCGTGGCGATCAGCCCGGCCTGGTAGGCGAAGGTGTTGACCACGGCGGCGGCATCCACGTCCGGCAACGAGCGCGCCAGCACCACCGAAGCGCTTTCCACCAGGTCCAGCTTCTTCGGGTTGGCGGTGATATCGCCCAGCGTGGCCGTGCCGGTGTACGGGTCGAAACCCGCGCGCAGCTTGATCAGCCCATGATCGCGCAGGATCACCAGCGCCCGGGTCTGGTTGCTCGGATCATTGGGAATACCCAGCCGCGCGCCCTGCGGCAGCGACTCCAGCGACTTGTATTTGCGCGAGTAAAAGGCAATCGGCGAGATCAGCGTGTCCGCCACCGCCACGATCTTGTAGCCGCGCTGGTTGATCTGGTCACGCAGGAACGGCTTGTGCTGGAACGCGTTGGCATCGAGATCGCCGTTGTTCAGCGCCTCGTTGGGGCTGGCGGTGCCGGTAATCACGATCGGCTCCACGTTGAAGCCTTGCTTGCGGGCCACCTTGGTCACCACTTCCCATATCTCTTCGTCCACCCCGCCGCGCACGCCGACCTTGATGGGCTTGTCGGCGGCCAGCGCCGGGGCGGCGCCGATGGCGAGCGCCGTCGTGGCGGCGAGGACCGTGGATAAAATTGCACGCAGGTTCATAAGCCGTTCACCTCGAAGATATTGCTGGCGATGATTGAGCTGGCGAGATGCCAGGCAACCAGTCTAGGTAAGCGACGGCATGCCGGTCCAAGAATAAAACCGCAGTAGCAAATCCGGAAAACCTGCCAGCGTGGCAGCGTGGCAGCCGTGGCGACCGGAAGTCAAAACGTGCGCACGCCGCACGCATATCCATGCGCCGATTTGTTCCTTCCGCAAGCCGGGCCGGCTGCGTAGAGTGACGGGTTCCCGTACGCCGCGCGAGCTGCAAGGCTCGCGCCGCCCTCACCCGACGACTTCACCATGGCTTCCTCCCCGGGGCACGCGCCCGCCTCCCCCATCCACAGCGAAGTCGATTTCGGCGCGCCGGGCAAGCACACCGGCTACCTGCGCCTGCCGCACTCCGCGCATCGCTCCGCCTATGGCTGGCTGCCCATCCCGATCGCCTCGGTACGCAACGGCGAAGGCCCCGCCGTGCTGGTGATGGCAGGCAACCATGGCGACGAATACGAAGGCCAGATCCTGGTTTCGCGGCTGATCCGCGCGCTCACGCCGGAGATGGTGCAAGGCCAGGTGATCCTGCTGCCGATGGCCAACTATCCGGCCGCGCAAGCCGGCCTGCGCACGTCGCCGCTGGACGGCGGCAATCTCAACCGTAGCTTTCCCGGCGATGCGCGCGGCACGCCGACGCAGGTCATCGCGGACTATATCGAGCGTTCGCTGCTCACGCGCGTGAGCCTGGCGATCGACCTGCACTCCGGCGGCAGTTCACTGCAATACCACGGCGCCACCTTGTTTGCCCAGGCCGCGCAAGACGCTGCCGCCAAGGCGCGACTGTTCGACGCGGTGCATGCCTTCGGCTTGCCGCACACCTTCATCAATGAGGTGCCCAACCCGGTCGGCTTCCTTGGCGTTGTGCGCGGCCCGCTGGTGCCTGCTGCGGCGCCGCACACCACCCGACTGCTGCGCGTGGACCGGGAGCGCCATTATGTTTATGCGCGGGAAGACGGCATCTTCGAGCCACTGGTGCAGCTTGGCGATCGCGTGGACGCCGGCCAGCCTGCGGCGCTGCTGCATACGCCGCACAGCCTTGAGCGCGAGCCGGCGATCGCGCGCTTCCCGGCAAGCGGGTTGGTGATCTGCAAGCGCGTGCCCGCGCACACGCAGCGCGGCGATTGCCTGTTCCAGCTGGCCGACGATTGATAAGCGCTTGCTCAGCACAAGGCGCGCGTGCCGGCATCACGCCGTCGCTTTACACCTCACCAGTATGCATTCCCATGCCCAGGCTATCTGACTCACCACGCCGCGCCCTCCTTGCCCTGGTGCTCACCACGCTGCTCGGCAGCACCGCCGTCCACGCCGACGCCACGCTGGATCGCATCCAGCAGCGTAAGAAAATCAGCATCGGCGTCATCGTCAACGGCACGGGCGGCTTCGGCTCGATCGATCCGGCCAGCGGCGAGATGATCGGCTTCAACCCGGAGCTGGCCAGGCAGATCGCCAGGGACCTGGGCGTGCAAGCCGAACTGGTACCCGTGCTGCCAGCCAACCGCGTGCAGTTCCTGCAGCAAGGCAAGGTGGACCTGCTGGTTGCCAGCATGCTGCTGACGCCGGAGCGCGCCACGCAGATGGATTACGCCCCCACGCCGTACTATCGCAACGGCGGCACCGCGGTCTTTCTCAAGCGCAGCGGCATCAAGCGCTGGGAGGACCTGCGCGGCAAGCCGGTCTGCCTTTCGCAGGGCAGCAGCTATGCCAAGCCGCTGAGCGCGCAGTACGGCGCCGAGCTCAAAGGCTTCAAAGGCATGTCCGAATCCCTGCTGGCGCTGCGCGGCGGCGCCTCGTGCGTGGCAGCCGTGCATGAGAGTGTGACACTGAACACGCTGGTGGCGCGCGATCCGGAATGGCGCGACTACGCGGTGCTGCCCGACGAGGTCGATCCCGCCCCGCAAGTGGCCTGGGTGCGCAAGGGCGAAAAAGACACGGTGGCGGCGGTGGACCGCATCATCCAGGACCTGCACCGCTCCGGCCGGCTGATCGAGCTGGAAAGCAAGGCCGATCTGCTGCCGCGCTCGCCGCTGCTGGCGCAAATGCACCGCAAGTTCAGCGGCAAGCCATAGAGGCAGTGATTTACTTCAGGTATTTCCAGACGCCATTCTGGATCTGGACCAGCACCGCTGCCCGCTTGTCGTAGCCAACATGGTCGGACCGGGACATCGTCGTCACGCCTTGGGTAGTCACGACACCGCTGGTGCTCTCCAACGCGTCGCGCAGCGCGATGCGGAACGCCTCTGTGCCCGGTTTGCCCTTGCCAAGGGCGGCGGGAATCGCCGCACGCAGCACCAGGCCCGCATCCCAGACGTTGGCCGAGAAGATCGAGGCTGAGTTAGAGCCGTACGCGGCCTCGTAGCGCTTGACGAAATCCTGCGCGACGGGCCGCATCGGGCTGCCAGGCTCAAGCTGGTCCGCTACCAGCACCGGCCCGACCGCGAAGATCGCGCCCTCCGCATCCTTTCCGGCAACGCGCAGGAAGTCCCGGTTGGCAATGCCGTAGGTCTGGTAGACGCGTCCTTTGTACCCGCGCTCGGTGAGCGCTTTCTGCGGCAGGGCGCCGGGTGTGCCGGATGCGGCGACAAGGACGGCGTCCGGCTTCGCGGCGATGATCTTCAGTGTCTGCGCGACTACGCTGGTGTCCGTGCGGACATAACGCTCCGTGGCCACAAGCTTGATACCGGCCTTGTCCGCCAGCGGCTGGAGTGCGGCCAGCCATGCGTCGCCATAGGCATCCGAGAAACCCATGAATGCCAGTGTCTTCGTCCCGGCCTGTTGCATATGGTCAAGCGTGGCGCCGATCATCAGGTTCTCATTCTGGATCGCCTTGAATGCCCACCGTCGTTTCTCGTCCTGCGGCTCCACGATCTTGGCGCTGGCAGCCAGGCTCATCAACGGCACCTTGGTCTCGGCGGCAACGTCGACCAGCGCAATGGTCGACGGCGTAACCGAGGAGCCCATCACCACATCCACCTTGTGCTCATCCACCAGGCGGCGAAAGTTGCGCACGCTGACGCTGGGATCCGAGGTGTCGTCGAGGAGGATGAAGTTCAGCTTCTGCCCTGCTGCCTCCTTTGGCAGGAGGTCGATCGCGCGCTTTGCCGGCATGCCGAGCGACGCCGCGGGACCGGTCAGCGACAGGGTGACGCCGACGTTGATGTCGGCACGCGCAGGGGTTGCTGCCAGGCCGGCCATGGCAAGCACGGCAGCCAGTATTGAGCGAGCGGGATGGAACATCATCTTGTCTCCTTGGATGATCGCGGCCATCTGGGTGGCGCGTGTTGCGGTGCTCTTGCCAGGCAGTGGGGCTGCGCGGCGTGCTCAGATGTCCAGTTCCAACTCGGGAGTCAGCGCCCGGGAAACGCAAATCATGATGGCGGTGTTGGCCTCGCGCTCTGCKTCGCTCAGCACGTAGTCCCTGTGGTCCGCCTTGCCGGACAGCAGGGGCACCTCGCAACTGCGGCACAATCCCTCGCGGCAGGAGAACGGCAACGGCACGCCGTTGTGCTCGAGCGTTTCGAGAATGGTGGAACCGGCGGGCACGGTGAAACGGCTGCCGTGCCGGTGCAGGACAACCGTGAAAGCCTCGTCCGCATCGGCATCGGCATGTGCACTGGCCTGCTGCGGATCCGCGCTGAACCGCTCGAAATGCGTGGCAGCGCGTGGCACACCTGCCGACTCCGCCTTGGCAGCCACCGCATCCATCAGCGGCGAAGGCCCACAGCAATACACGTGCCCACCCTCGTGCAGCCCGCCAAGAAAAGAGGCAAGATCCGCCAGCGCACCCTGGCTTTCGTCATCGACATGCAACTGCACCCTTTCCCCGTAGCGCGACAACGTATCCAGGTAAGCCGCGCGCTGGCGCGAGCGCATGCAGTAGAGCAGTTTCCACGGCCGGCCGTTGGCCTCGCACCAGCGGATCATGCTGAGAATCGGCGTGATGCCGATGCCGCCGGCGATGAACAGATGCGCAGTGGCAGCCGCGTCGATGCCGAACAGCGAACGCGGCGCGCTCACGGCGAGCGCGTCGCCCTCCTTGAGTCCTTCATGGACATACCGCGACCCCCCACGCGACAACGGCGCGAGCCCCACGCCAAGGCAGTAGCGGTCGGTCTCGTCGGAGTCGTTGCACAGCGAGTATTGCCTGACAATATTGCCGGGCAGGTGTACATCGATATGCGCGCCCGCGGTGAACGCCGGCAAGGCGCCACCGCAGGGGCGCCGCAGCTCGATGCCGAGAATGCCCTCGGCCTCCGCGGTCATCCTGGATACGATCAGTTCGAGCATGCCGTGCTACCTCCGCGCGGACGCTGCCGCTTCCTCTTCGAGCTTCTGGTTCACCGCCCAACGGAATTGCGAAAGCGCGGCGTCGATGGAAAACGGCATCATCTTGAAGTTGGGCTCAAGCTCAAGGCTTCGCTGCTGCGCCGAGATGATCTCGCGGTCTTCGTCGAACGCGGTGACCACGCTTTGGTGAATCGACGCGGTGACTTCCGGCTTGTCGATGGCAAAGTTGTGCGGATGGGCGAAGAAGTAATGCGTGGAGTTTTCCGTCTCCGGGGTGATGGCCTGGCAGCCACGGAATTCGGCGGCATCGACGCGCACCCCCGCCGGCGCGCCCGTGCCGGTGGGAGACATGCCGGAATCCATTAGCAGGATGGCGGGGATCGTGAAGTTGTAGAT
>NZ_JBFTSF010000351.1:0-6624 GCF_056399905.1 Cupriavidus sp. 01L46 | reverse complement strand
GCCTGGAAGAAGATGGGCGACCTCGGCGTGCTCGGCATCACGGTGGCGGAGGAATACGGCGGCGCCAATATGGGCTACCTGGCCCACATGATCGCCATGGAAGAAATCAGCCGCGCCTCGGCGTCGGTCGGCTTGTCGTACGGCGCGCACTCCAACCTGTGCGTCAACCAGATCCACCGCAACGGCACCGCCGCGCAAAAGGCCAAATACCTGCCCAAGCTGGTCTGCGGCGACTGGATCGGCGCGCTGGCCATGAGCGAGCCCAATGCCGGCTCCGACGTGGTGAGCATGAAGCTGCGCGCGGACTTCAAGGGCGACCACTACGTGCTCAACGGCACCAAGATGTGGATCACCAACGGCCCGGATTGCGATGTGCTGGTGGTCTACGCCAAGACCGAGCCGGACCTCGGCGCGCGCGGCATGACCGCCTTTATCGTCGAGAAGGGCATGAAGGGTTTCTCGGTGGCGCAGAAGCTGGACAAGCTCGGCATGCGCGGCTCGCACACCGGCGAGCTGGTGTTCCAGGATGTGGAAGTGCCGGTGGAGAACATCCTTGGCGGCGAGAACCTGGGCGCCAAGGTGCTGATGAGCGGCCTGGACTATGAGCGCGCCGTGCTCTCCGGTGGCCCGGTGGGCATCATGCAAGCGTGCATGGATGTCATCACGCCCTACATCCACGACCGCAAGCAGTTCGGCCAGAGCATCGGCGAGTTCCAGCTGATCCAGGGCACCTGGATGGCCGGCGAATCCGTGCAGATCCTGGGCGGCAACGGCTATATCAACGAGTACCCGGTGGGCCGCCTGTGGCGCGACGCCAAGCTGTACGAGATCGGCGCCGGCACGTCGGAAATCCGCCGCATGCTGATCGGGCGCGAGCTGTTCTCGCAAACCATGTGATGCCGGCGCGGCACGCAGCCGGGCGCGGCGCCGCAAGGCGGCAGCGCCAGACCAAGTGCCCCGCCGCCCACGCCGAATTGACCGAAAGAGCACTCGCCCGGCCGCCGAACCAATTTACAATCTCCGGAAACCACCTCCAGCCTTAGTCACCGGTCTGCGACATGTCCCACTTCCCCAAGCTGCTGTCCTCGCAGATCGCCTACGACGTGGCCCGGACCATGCTGGACGSGTTTGACAAGCATTACCGGCTGTTCCGCGAAGTCAGCCACCTGGCCAAGCTGAAGTTCGAGGCGGCCGACTGGCTCGGCCTGCAGCAACTGCAGCGCGACCGCATCGACTTCTACAACGAACGGGTGCGCGAAACCAGCGTGATCCTGGAAGACGAATACGACGCGGAAAATATCGAGGACGAGATCTGGCAGCAGATCAAGCTGCACTACATCGGGCTGCTGACCAACCATCACCAGCCCGAACTGGCCGAGACGTTCTTCAACTCGGTGTGCACGCGCATCCTGCACCGCTCGTACTTCAACAACGACTTCATCTTCGTGCGCCCGGCCATCTCGACCGAGTACATCGAGAACGAGGAGTCGCCCACCCGGCCGACCTTTCGCGCGTACTATCCGGGCAGCCGCAAGGGCATGRYGGCATGCTTCGAGCGCATCGTCCATAACTTCCAGCTCGAGCGGCCGTTTGACGATCTCACGCGCGATATCGGCTATGTGGTGCGCGCCGTCACCGAGTATTTCGGCGACTTCCGCATTGCGCCGAATTTCCAGATCCATGTGCTGTCGTCGCTGTTCTTCCGCAACAAGTCGGCGTTCATCATCGGCCGTATCCTGAATGCCGATCGCACCTTCCCGCTGGCGATCCCCATCGTGCACACGCCCGATGGCAAGCTGTCGCTCGATACGGTGCTGCTCAAGAAGGTACAACTGCTGATCCTGTTCTCCTTCACGCACTCGTATTTCATGGTCGACATGGAGATCCCGTCGGCGTACGTCACCTTCCTGCGCGACATCATGCCGCGCAAGCCGCGCGCGGAGATCTACACTTCGCTGGGCTTGCAGAAGCAGGGCAAGAACCTGTTCTACCGGGACTTCCTGCATCACCTGCAGCATTCGTCGGACAAGTTCATCAGTGCACCCGGCATCAAGGGCCTGGTGATGCTGGTGTTCACGCTGCCGTCGTACCCTTACGTGTTCAAGGTGATCAAGGACTACTACCCGGCGCCCAAGGAGACCACGCGCGAGCAGGTCAAGTCGAAGTACCAGCTGGTCAAGCAGCACGACCGCGTCGGGCGCATGGCCGATACGCTGGAGTACTCCGACGTGGCCTTCCCGCTGTCGCGCTTCGACGATGCGCTGGTGCGCGAGCTGGAGCTGCATGCGCCGTCGATGATCGAATACCAGCGCCGCAAGGATGGCGGCGAGGAAATTGTCGTGCGCCACGTGTATATTGAGCGCCGCATGACGCCGCTGAACATCTGGCTGCAGGAAGGCTCGGATGCGCAGGTCGAGCACGGCATCGTCGAATACGGGAACGCCATCAAGGAGCTGATCGCCGCCAATATCTTCCCCGGCGACATGCTCTACAAGAACTTCGGCGTGACGCGCCACGGGCGCGTGGTGTTCTACGACTACGACGAGATCGAGTACATGACGGACACCAATGTCCGCCACGTGCCGCAGCCGCGCAATGAGGAGGAGGAGCTTTCGGGCGAGGTCTGGTACAGCGTCGGGCGGCACGACATCTTCCCCGAGACCTATCGCACCTTCCTGCTCGGCGACGCGCGCGTGCGTGCTGCCTTCCTGCGGCACCACGAAGACTTTTTCGATCCTGCCATGTGGCAGGCTCACAAGGACCGGCTGCTGGCCGGGCAAATCCATGATTTCTATGCCTATGATGTCTCTGAACGCTTTATCCATCGCTATGCCGCTGGCAGCGCAGGCGCCGAAGCGCGCGCGCACGGCAACGAACCCGCTCCCACAAGGAGAGTCGCATGAGTGACGCCATCGCCCAGCTTTTCCGCAACAACCGCGAGTGGGTGGACCGCGTCAACGCGGAAGACCCGAGCTTCTTCATGCGCCTGGCCAACCAGCAGGCGCCCGAGTACCTGTGGATCGGCTGCTCGGATTCGCGCGTGCCGGCCAACCAGATCCTCGGGCTGGCGCCGGGCGAGGTGTTCGTCCACCGCAATATTGCCAACGTCATCGCCCATAGCGACCTCAACGCGCTGTCCGTGATCCAGTTCGCGGTGGAAGTGCTCAAGGTGCGTCACATCACCGTGGTGGGCCACTATGGCTGCGGCGGCGTCAAGGTGGCGCTCAAGCGCCAGCGCATCGGCCTGGCCGACAACTGGCTGCGCCATGTGCGCGATGTGGCCGACAAGCACGGCGCCTACCTTGGCACCATCACCCGCGAGGAGGACGCGCATACGCGTCTGTGCGAGCTCAACGTGATCGAGCAGGTCAACAACGTGTGCCAGACCACGGTGCTGCAGGACGCGTGGGACCGCGGGCAGCCGGTCACGGTGCATGGCTGGGTCTACGGCGTGTCCGACGGCCTGCTGCGCGACCTGGGCATGGCCGCCAGCAGCAACGACGAGCTGCACGCACAGCTTGAGGCCGCCTACCGCCAGTTCGGCGATCCGCCGCAAGCGTCGATCCGCTAAGCATCGGTCATCAGTCGTCGGCAAGTACGGAGAGATTCCCGGAAGAGCCAACAATCGCCGCCAACCAGCGCCCCAATCATTGGAGACACACCATGCATGATCCCGTTGTCATCGTATCCGCCGCCCGCACCCCCATGGCGGCTTTCCAGGGCGAGTTCGCCACGCTGACGGCGCCGCAGCTCGGCGCCACCGCCATCCGCGCGGCGGTCGAGCGCGCGGGCCTCGCGCCGGAGCAGATCGAGGAAGTGGTGTTCGGCTGCGTGCTGCCCGCGGGCCTGGGCCAGGCGCCCGCCCGGCAGGCTGCGCTGGGCGCTGGCCTGCCGCTCGGCGTGGCCTGCACCACCGTCAACAAGATGTGCGGCTCCGGCATGCGCKCCGCCATGAATGTGCATGACGCGCTGATCGCGGGCGCGTTCGAGATCGGCATCGCCGGCGGCATGGAGAGCATGACCAATGCGCCGTACCTGGTGCCCAAGGGCCGCGGCGGCTACCGTATCGGCCACGGCATGATCTTCGACCACATGATGCTCGACGGGCTGGAAGACGCCTACATCAAGGACGAAAAAGGCGGTGGCCGCTCGATGGGCACCTTCGGCGAGGATTGCGCGGCCAAGTACGATTTCACCCGCGCGGCGCAGGACGAGTTCGCCATGGAGAGCGTGCGGCGCGCCCAGCAGGCCACCGAGCGCGGCGACTTCCGCTGGGAGATCGCGCCGGTGACAGTGCCGGGGCGTAGTGGCGACACCATCATCGATACCGATGAAGGCCCGCGCCGCATCAAGGTCGACAAGATCCCATCGCTCAAGCCCGCTTTTGCCAAGGACGGCACCATCACCGCCGCCTCGTCGTCGTCGATCAACGACGGCGCGGCCGCGCTGGTGATGATGCGCGAATCCACCGCCAAGCGGCTCGGCCTGGAACCGCTGGCCCGCCTGCTCGGCCACACCACGCATGCGCAGGCGCCCGGCTGGTTCACCACCGCGCCGGTGGAAGCGATGAACAAGCTTTACCGCAAGCTCGGCTGGACCACCGACAGCGTTGACCTGTTCGAGATCAACGAAGCGTTCGCCGTGGTGCCGATGGCCGCCATGCACGACCTCAAGATCCCGCGCGACAAGGTCAACATCCACGGCGGCGCCTGCGCGCTGGGCCACCCGATCGGCGCCTCGGGCGCGCGCATCATGGCCACGCTGATCGGTGCGCTGCGTAAGACCGGCGGCAAGCGCGGCGTGGCCAGCCTGTGCATCGGCGGCGGCGAAGCCACCGCGGTGGGGCTGGAGATCGTCTGAACCCGCGGCACTGACCGCAACCGAGCGGCTGCCGCCACCGTGCGGCAGCCAGTCCGCAAACGATATGGAAGAAGGAGTACCGCCTTGCCAACCGCTCTCATCCTTGGTGCCTCGCGTGGCATCGGTCTCGAATTTGTGCGCCAGTACCGTGCCGACGGCTGGCGGGTGCTGGCCGTCGCGCGCAGCGATGATGGCATCAAGGCCATCGAAGCGCTTGGCGCGGAGGCGTTGCGTGCCGACCTGACCGACGCGGGCCAGGTCGCCGGGCTGGGTTGGAAGCTGGACGGTGAGTCCATCGACGTAGCCATCTACAACGCCGGCGTGATCGGCCCGCGCACCGAAGGCGCGCAGCCGGTCACCCGCGAGGACTTCGACAAGGTGATGCACGTCAATGTGCTGGGGCCGATGATGGCGCTGCCGTTGCTGCTGCCGCTGGTCGAGGCCGGGCGTTCGGGCAAGGGCGGTGTGCTGGCGGTGCTGGCTTCACGCATGGGCAGCATCGGCACCATGGACAGCAACCGCAGCTGGCTCTACCGGGTCAGCAAGGCGGCAGCCAACGCGGCGCTCAAGGCCGCCTCGCTCGATGCGCGCCATGCTACCTGCCTGGCCTTCCACCCGGGCTGGGTGCAGACCGAGATGGGCGGCAAGGAAGCCGACCTCACGCCGCAGCAAAGCGTGTCCGGGATGCGCGGCGTGATCGCCGGCRCAACGCGCCAGGATAACGGCGGCTTTCGCAATTACGATGGCAGCGTGATTCCGTGGTGAGCCCGGCGTTCATGGTTCCCGACTCCGCTACCACCTTGGTGACTTGACATGCTGCTCACGCCAGAACAGGAAATGATCCGCGACGCCGTGCGCCAGTTCGCGCAGCAGGAGATCGCGCCGCACGCCGCCGCGTGGGATCGCGACAAGACCTTCCCGCAGGCGGTGCACCGCGAGCTGGCCGCGCTCGGCGCCTACGGCGTGGCGGTACCCGAGCAATACGGCGGCGCCGGGCTCGACTATCTCTCGCTGGCGCTGATCCTGGAAGAAATCGCCGCCGGCGATGGCGGCACCTCGACCGTCATCAGCGTCAACAACTGCCCGGTGTGCAGCATGTTGATGGCTTTCGCCAACGAGGCGCAGAAGCAGCAGTGGCTGGTGCCTCTCGCGCGCGGCGAGATGCTCGGCGCGTTCTGCCTGACCGAGCCGCACGTGGGCTCGGATGCCGCCGCGCTGCGCACCAGCGCGGTGAGGGATGGCGACGACTACGTGCTCAACGGCGTCAAGCAATTCATCACCAGCGGCAAGAACGCCGACGTGGCCATCGTGCTTGCGGTCACCGACAAGGCGGCGGGCAAGCGCGGCATCAGCGCCTTCCTGGTACCCACCGCCACGCCCGGATACATCGTCGCGCGGCTGGAGGAAAAACTTGGCCAGCATTCGTCGGACACCGCGCAGATCCTGTTCGAGGATTGCCGCGTGCCGGCGGCCAGTATGCTGGGCGAGGAGGGCGCCGGCTACAAGATGGCGCTGTCCGGCCTGGAAGGCGGACGCATCGGCATCGCCTCGCAAAGCATCGGCATGGCGCGCGCGGCGTTCGACGCGGCGCTGGCGTATGCCAAGGAACGCGAGAGCTTCGGCCAGCCGCTGTTCGCGCACCAGGCCGTGCAGTTCCGCCTGGCCGACATGGCGACCAAGATCGAGGTGGCTCGGCAGATGGTGTGGCATGCCGCGTCGATCAAGGATGCGGGGCGGCCTTGCCTGAAGGAGGCCGCCATGGCC
>NZ_JBFTSF010000350.1:0-5934 GCF_056399905.1 Cupriavidus sp. 01L46 | reverse complement strand
GTCGGGATGGGTGTATTCGAGTTGAATGTGCGCCCCGACTCGCATGTAACATCGCCACCTAAGATTGCTCCGCAAAGCAACCTGGGCCTAGTGAGGTGGTGTCCGGCGCGAGCCAGGCGACGACATCCGTCCGACGCCAGCGCAAGGGAAAATTTGGGCCAAGATGAGCGGGTGGCGGCAGCGTATGCGGCTGTTTCCTGGCGCGGCGGCGAATGGTGGCAGAGCTGACCTTGAAGATGTTCGCAAGGTCGTGAGCGTCGAGGTAGGCAGTCGCTGGTAGGTGCATTCGGAGTATAGGTCGACCGTGGCTGCAACTGCCCGGTGGGAAATGCAGTCGGAGGCCCGCGGCGACCAGGGACGAACCTCGGGGAGCGGGGAGCTATCCCATTGAGCTGAGGGGCGGCACTTTGATGTATGCGAGTCTGGCGATTTGGCAACCAGGGCAGACACGCCGGCATGGGTTGGCCGCACCGAGTCTTTGGGCACGCAGCAAGAAGACGAGGCCCCCTTGGGAGTCCTCGTCAAGTTCAATTTATGCTATCTCGATGGCTGAGCAGGCATTTGACGTCCTTGAAGCCTTCGGGCCGCGGAAGCTCTCGCGGTAGGCGCTCCCAGCAGGAGTCCGCCACCGGGCATGTCAATGCGCCGGCGTGGGGAGGTAGCCCCTCTGCAAGGACTTTCATATCCAAGGTCAGCTATCGTCCACCAAGCGTCTATACTGCATTCGTTGCTTCATTGCGGAATGAACTATGGAATACGCTCCCAGCATCAGCCAGATGGCCGGCCTGCTTGCCGACCCGGGACGAGCCGCCATGTTGTGGGCGCTGATGGACGGCAGCGCCCGCCCGGCCGGCGAGCTTGCGGCCATCGCCGGCTTGTCGGCATCGTCCACCAGCGGCCACCTGGCGCGGCTCAGTGAAGGCGGCCTGCTCGCCGTGCAGACGCGCGGGCGCAATCGCTACTACCGGCTCGCCACGCCGGAGATCGGCGTCGCCATCGAGGCGCTGGCCAGTGCGTCGCTGGCCAGCCAGCCGCCGCGCGTGCGCGCGGTGCCCGCGTCGCGTACCGCGCCGGCGGCCTTGCGCCAGGCGCGCACCTGCTATGACCACCTGGCGGGCGAGCTTGCGGTTTCCCTGTTCGAACGCATGTCGCATGCCAACTGGATCGTGGTGGACGGCACGGCGGTGGACCTCACCGACAGCGGCAGCGCGGGCATGGTGCAGCTTGGCGTGGACCTGGATCTGGCGCGCCGTAAGCGGCGGCAGTTTGCCTGCACCTGCCCCGACTGGAGCGAGCGCAAGCCGCACCTTGGCGGCGCGCTTGGCGCGGCGCTGCTCGATAGCATGATGGCCAACAGCTGGATCGAGCCCACGACCACATCGCGTGCGCTGCGCGTGACGCCGCGCGGGCAACGCGAGATCCTGCGCATTGCCGGCTGAGCACAGGCTCAKCCGTGGACAGCACCATGTTCCGTTTTCAATGCGCCGAGCCGGCGCCGCACCGATGGAGGGTTGATGCAATGAGCGACGAATTGAGTAACGACGCGCGCGAGGCGCTCTGGCGCCTGATTGAGCTGATCGACTTCGACGACGCAGCCATGGCGGAGAAGCACCAGATGCTGTTCGAAGAAGCGCTCGCCAACTCGGACGACGCGGATGCGGTCGAAGGCCAGGAGCTGCTCTGGATCCTGAAGGACGTGATCGACTGGGAAGCGGGCTTCTATGTGGACTGGAAAGACGCCGCGTCCTTCATCAGCTGCATGGACGAGCTGTGCGCCAGGGTCGATATCGAGCTGGACTGGGGCGTGGAGGATCCAGAGGACGAGGAGTTCCTGGAGAAGGCCAGCGTGCCGGACCTGATGGAACTGGCTCATGAGCAGTTGCGGCTGGCCGGCATCACGCTCTGGAACTGGAACACCGATGGCGATGCCTATGCAGGCTGGATCGCCCGCGGCGAGGATGATGAAGAAATGACCACCGTGGCCGAAACGCTGGGGCTGGAGATAAGGACCGGCGACCAGGCGTATTGAGGCTGCGGCGCTGGCCCGGGTCACGCCGCGGCCTCAGCCAGTGGTCCCCACGCCAACCGCGCCCTGCCGATCCGTGGCGCCCAAGGTGCGCTCCAGCACATCGAGAAATGCCCTCACGCTGGCCGGCATCAGCTTGCGCGCGGGCATCAGCACAAACACCTTCAGCGGCGACGACGTGTACGCCGGCAGCACCCGCACAAGGCGCCCCTGTTCCAGTTCATCCTGCGCGTAGCGTGGCGAGAGCCGGGCCACGCCAAGGCCGTCGGTCGCGGCTTTCAGGCGGATCTCCGCGCTCTGCGTGCGCATGCGCGGCTCCACCGCCATGCTGGCTACCTCCACGCCATCGCGCTGGAATTCCCAGCGCCGGTCCTCGGCATCGCCCAGCATGGGCCAGCCGGCCAGTTCCTGTGGCGTGCGCGGCAAGCCGCGCGCGCGGATCAGCGATGGCGCGGCAAAAAAAGCACGCTCGATGCGCACCACCCGCTTGCTGGCAAAGGAGCTGTCGTGCAGGCCGGTGGTCGTCATCACGAAGGCCAGGTCGTAGCCTTGCTCGACCAGGTCGGGCTGCTCCCAGCTCACGTCGACCTGCACACGCAGCTCGGGATGCAGCCGCAGCAGCTGCGTGAGGATGGGCGAGATGTGCAGGGAGCCGACCTCGTAGGGTGTGGAAATGCGCAGCGTTCCACTGACTTGCTCGCTGACCGACACCGCCTCGGCGCTGATTTCGCGCAGCTCGTTGAAGAGGGGCGCGACCCGGTCGTAGAGTTGCTGGCCCCGCTCTGTCACCCGCACGCGGCGCGTGGTGCGCTCGAACAGGCGCACGCCCAGCTGCACTTCGAGCCGCGACACCGCCGCGCTGGCGGATGACTTCGGCACGTCCGCCAGATCCGCGCCCTTGGTGAAACTGGCGCCCTCCACCACCCGGCAGAAAATCTCCCAGTCCTTCCATTCGATCGTCTTCATTCGCCATCCCCGTGCCACATGGCGCGCATCGCGAGTCGTGCGCGGCAATGTGAGGGATTGTCCCATGCGGCGAACAATGACGCCCCGGCGACTAGCGGGCAGAGTTGCCTCCAATTCTTTCCTTGACTATTTACATCGTAAATCTACACTGTAAATCATCGTTGCCGAAGCATCGTTGCTGCAGAAGGCAACATGCTTCAATCGGCACACGCACTGATCGCCTCACCCCACCAGATATGGCAAGAAACCTCACCCAGGAAGAGATCGACGCGTTCAAGGCCCGCCTGTGCGCGGTAGCGGAGCGGCGCTTCGCCGAAGGCGGCGTGGCCAGCGTGAGCATGCGCCAGCTCGCCGAGGAACTGGGCTGCAGCCCGATGACGCCCTACCGTTACTTCAAGGACAAGGACGACATCCTGGCGACGGTGCGCACGGCCGCATTCGACCGTTTCGCCGCCACCCTTGAGGCCGCCGGTGCCAGCGTTGCCGAGCCACGCGAACGCGCGCGCGCCGTGGGCGAGGCCTATCTCGCCTTTGCCTTTGCCGAGCCCAATGCTTACCGGCTGATGTTCGACATGACCCAGCCGGACGACGATCGCTACCCCGACCTGGAGCGCGCCGGCTCGCGAGCGCGCCGCACCATGAGCGCGCACCTGGAGACCATGGCGGAGCGCGGCCTGATCCATGGCGACCCGCAGGTGCTGAGCTATGTGATCTGGGCCTCGATCCACGGGCTGGTGATGCTGCGCCTGGCCGGCAAGCTGCCCGGCGACCCCGATTTCCGCGTCATCCACGCCGAGATGTTGCGGCTGCTGGCTTCGGGCATGCGCGCGCCGATGCCCGAAGCCAGTTTAGAAGCGGGTCACGACGCAGATCACGAAGCCGTTAGCGAATCCGTTAGCGAACCCGTCCCCCCAGCTACGCCAAAGCCAATCCGGCAGCAGCGCAAAAGGAGCTCCCAATGAGCCAGCCGTTCCCGTCCACGCCCTATCTCAGCGGCAACTTCGCCCCCATCCTGATGGAGTGCGATGCGCCCGACCTGCCGGTGCTTGGCGAGCTGCCGCGCGCGCTGCGCGGCACGCTCTACCGCAACGGGCCAAACCCGCAGTACGCCCCGCGCGATTCGCATTACCACTGGTTCATCGGCGACGGCATGGTGCACGCCTTCCACATCGAGGACGGCCGCGTGCGCTACCGCAACCGCTGGGTACGCACCAACAAGTTCCAGCGCGAGCAGGCCGCGGGGCAGGCGCTGTTCGGCAGCTGGGGCAACCCGGCCACCACCGACCCGTCAGTGCTCGGGCAAAACGACGGCGTGGCCAACACTAATATCCTCAGCCACGCCGGCCGCCTGCTGGCGCTGGAAGAAGCCGACCTGCCGGTGGAGCTGGACGCCCAGACCCTGGCCACGCGCGGCGACGTCGACTACGGCGGCAAGCTCACCGGCGCCATGACCGCGCACCCCAAGGTGGACCCGGTGACCGGCGAGATGGTGTTCTTCGCGTATTCGGCCGATGGCCCCTTCACCCCCGGCATGCGCTACGGCGTGGTGGATCGCAACGGGCAGCTGCAGCGCCTCGACCATTTCGAAGCGCCGTTTCCCAGCATGGTCCACGATTTCATGGTCACGCAGAAGCATGTGCTGTTTCCCATCCTGCCACTCACCGGCAGCATGGAGCGCGCCATGCGCGGCGAGCCAGCTTACGCGTGGGAGCCGCAAAAGGGCTCGCACATCGGCATCATGCCGCGCAATGGCGGCACCACGCAGATGCGCTGGTTCCGCGGCGAGGCCTGCTACGTGTTTCACGTGATGAATGCCTGGGACGCCGGCAACAAGGTCATCGCCGACGTGATGCAGTATGAGTCCTCTCCCATTTTCAATCCCAACGGCAGCGGCACCGGCGCTCGGCTGTGCCGCTGGACCTTCGACATGGCCGGCAAGTCAGACACGTTCACGCGCGAATACCTGGACGACACGGCGGGCGAGTTCCCGCGCTTCGACGAGCGCGTCTCCACGCTGCCTTATCACCATGGCTACTACGCGTTCCGCCAGTACGAGAGCAGCGAGCGTGGCAGCTACGACAGCCTGGCCCACGTGGACCTGCGCAGCGGCAAGCGCGCCACCTACCAGTTGCCCGAGGGCGATGCCTTCTCCGAACCCGTGTTTGTGCCGCGCGCAGCCGACAGCGCCGAAGGCGATGGCTGGCTGCTGGCCACCGTCTACCGGGGCGTGCAGGCGCGCAGCGACCTGGTAGTGCTGGATGCCAGCGCAATTGCCAATGGGCCGGTTGCCACGGTACAGCTTTCGCACCGCGTGCCGTTCGGCTTTCATGGCAACTGGTGCGGCGCGGACTGATCCCGCAGCAAGACACGCATCGACATCCACTGCCTGGCGGCCGGGCTTGATTCTGGCCGCAAAACCGACCCAAGGAGAACAGCATGGGAATGCTGATTGGATTTGCCCCGTTCGCCGCTTTTTTCGTCGCCATGCGGTGTGTCTCGCCGCTGGCCGGCCTGGCCGCGGCCTTCGTGGTCTCGCTGCTCCTGTGCCTGCGCATGTGGCGGCGCGGCGAATCGCTCAAGGTGCTGGAGCTTGGCAGCCTGGCCCTGTTCGCGCTGCTGCTGCTCTATACCGTCAGCGCCGCGCCGCAATGGACGGTGGCCACGGTGCGGCTCGCGGTGGATGCCGGCCTGCTGGCGATCGTGCTGGTCTCGCTGGCGATCGGACGCCCGTTCACGCTGCAATATGCCCGCGAACAGGTGCCCAAGGAATACTGGGAATCGCCGCGCTTCCTGGCGGTGAACCGGCATATCTCGCTGGCGTGGGCCGCCGCGCTGGCGGTGATGGTGGCCGCCGACGCGGCGGCGGAGTACGTCAGCACCATCCCGTTGTGGGTCGATGTCGCGGCGACGGTGGCTGCGTTCGCCGGCGCCGTCATCTTCAC
>NZ_JBFTSF010000349.1:0-7831 GCF_056399905.1 Cupriavidus sp. 01L46 | reverse complement strand
GGCAAGGATATGTCGTAGTGTACAACGTGCTACCTCTCACTGAAACCCCATTTCTTGCCGCAGACAACAGGGCCTCCATCTCAGCGTGCACGGCACGTCCATATTCGGTAATATCGAGAAGCCCTGTGCCTTTCAGCGCACTCAAACCTTCCGAAAGCAACTCCTCATCGGTTTTTCCCGAATCTGGATCGAGCCTCTTCATTATCTGCAACGTTATCTCGCGCTTCTTCTTTTCATTAAAATCTTCTTTCTTTATATAGTCCCGCATATCACCTTCACCTGGCCAATAAAGTCCGCCGCCAAACTTCGGAACATCGTTCGCTCCCGTAGCAACGATATCTTTATTCTTATTCGCAATCACTGCTCCAACTTGCCGAGAGAGATCGGCCGACCTTAACGATGCCGCATAGGCCAAGAACATTGCGTATTCGTCCGCAGTGGGCGGCACGACGGGCGCAGAGAAAAGCAAATCCAATATTCGAGACAATTGATCAGAAAGCCTATCGCTATCGTCTGTTGTAACAAACGCGTCTGACATCTGAAACACATCACGAGTTTTCTGACCGTAGTCCCCAGCCTCCCGATCATCTCGCTCAATCAGGCGCTCAATTTGATCCTCAGGAATTCCCTTTAGGTTCTTCAAATAGTGCCTTCTCGTTTTATTGCTCGAAGAAATCCCGAGCAAGAAAAAACCGTCCCCATAAACGCGCCGAAGAGTTTCCACTTCAGCTGGATGTTTTAGCGATCTTATTACGTGCGCCACTCGTGGGAGCGGGCTAGGCTCTCCACCCGCTCTCGCCCCATTAATCTCGTTAATTGCAAGAAGAGCAAAGAAATCGCCACGCTTGAATTTTTCGCGACATGCCCTGCCATTGTTCATGCCTTGGTCAAGTCTATCTAACTCAGTTCCACATACCTTCACATCATCAACGAATTGCTCGCTGAGCTTACTAAGATGTATCCAATTTGCCGCATATCGAAATTGCGACAACAAAGACTCCATGCGATTTTTAATGTCATCGAGATTGACACCTACTGGCGCAACCAAACCGATAACCAATTCGCAGTCTTTTGAATAGTTAATAATGCTCATTGCAATTTTTAGAATAATAACCACACACGGAAAAAACCAATACGCAACTCTTACCGCCAACCTCGATATTTACATGCAAATTGCCAGCATACTCACCATTAAATTATAGTTTAATACACACAGCAACTTTAGAGAAACATTATTTTTCTCACACCACCTCTAAGCACAAAGCAGATCTCTTTATAGCATCTGTGGATACCAGGACCCGCCCAGGACGTCCGGCGCACGAAGGAACACTCGGTCCCATTCGGATGTCGGTGTCGACCCAGCAGTTCATATAGAGCGCCMTTCGGGCGCTTTGCCAACAGGACCACGATATCTGCCTGTGTCGATCGCCGGCATAAAGGAGCCGGGCATCTTCGGCGTAAAGGAGCCAGGCGCAGTCGCCTGCATCGGGCTCGAACAGGGCCTCAGGAAGGCGGTTTTTCTTCCTTTTTCGATGGTTGATTTGCGCTGTTCTGGCATGGCCCCGGGGCGCGCGACAGGCACCGTGACGCAAGCGGTCGAGCGTGGCAGCCCCCAGGATCTTGTTGCTAGCGAAGGCGTCTACCTAGCGAAGCGACTCGAGAACGAGTCGGTGTCTGCCTTCCTTCGCCAAAGGCAGCCCGATCTGCTCGCAGAGTTCGAGTTGATCGTACAAACTGTGTCACTGGATCAATAGCTCCGTCGGGAGTAGCGCCAGCCTGCCAAGGCTATGCTGCCTGGTAAGTTCGAATCGATTCGCGACGTTATGTCGCTTGAGCAATAGTACTTACTGTGACACGGGCGCGACGACAATGCTTCGAGCAAACTCTGCCAGATAGAGGCAATTCATTTCCAACAGGCTCTCACATCGCACCATCCGACGCATCTTAGAGGATGCAAATTTTGCACGAAATCCTCGGCCGGACGGTCGCACCGGGTTTCGGGTGTCGTGATAGGGAACGTGGCTGTGAAACAGGTGTCGGCCGGGAACAACTAACGGAGGACTGGTCTGGTCAGTCATGGTGGAAGGTCCATTCTTGCGCATTTCAGACAAACACCGGCTGTGGCAGCTTGGGGCCGGAAGCGCCAATCGACACTCTTGGATTTTAGGGCGCAGCAGCACTAGCCCTTAGGTTGCTAACCTGAAGGGAACTCAAAGCAAACCGGTGTGAGACGAAGGGGCGAGCTTGACCAGCCGACGGCAAGGAGAGATACTTGAAGCGCCAACTTGAAGTACTGGCCTCTACTTGGGGTCAGCGACGGGGCAAGCCGCCGAGGTTTGTCCCGTTTTTACATTTCGGCGTCCTCCTCTACATTGAATTCGGCACAAGGCGAGCAGCCTGTTGTCTTTCCTTGGCTGGCTCCGACAGCTTCTTGTGGTTGTTGCTTTTGCGCGTCATGTACCGCATGGCACCGTTGGAATACCAAGTCGGCTTCGCGCGTCAGCCTCAATGGCGAAAGCACTATGGCCTCATGAACGGACGCGACAGAAGACTCGTCGATGATTCGCGCGCAGGACCGTCGTTGCCCTCCTAGCTCGGAGGGCGATATTGGGACGAAACAGTCTGGCGGAACGTATTCCTGGCTGTGATTGGGCATGACCTCTCCAACTCCGAATTGACTACAGAGTCCAGTCGAAGGGAAACGAAGCGCCATTCTCTAGAGAGGCGCCTTGACAAGCCAAGCCAGGGTGACAATACTGAAGGTGCGATCCGGTCAGTGCATCATGCTGGCCTAGCGGCGGGAATGCTCGTATGAGTGTTCTCGCCGTTATCTTTTCTAGATGGCTCCCTCCGCCTCCCTGTCCTCGAACGCCTTCGCGAGTTGACATACAGTCCGTATTTCCCAGCTCTTTAGCCTTGCAACTGTCGCGATCAACTCCGTTGCCTCCGTCCTAATGTCAGCGGGAAATATCTGATCTATCTCTCTACCTAAGCGCTCTGCGCAGGCCGCTCGGTACAACTGGCCGCGTTCCTCATCTGCTGCGCTCATCGCAGTAACCAGAGCTTCGAGTACCAGTCTGGAAGGTACGCCCTTCCGACCGGCCTCCATAGCGGCGAGGTAGGAGGGATCAATCCCGCATCTCTGCGCGACCGCTTTTTGCGGAAGACCAGAGCGTTTCCTTATCAGATGTAGCAGTTCCGCAAATGTGAGGCGCTTGGCGGTCATGGCAGTCCAATCGGACAGGTGTCCGTGGTGAGGGCAGGTTCTCTATAGTCATTTAAGTACAGCTGAGTCCTCTTTCCAAGGAGATTTCTGAGCTTAAGTATCTGAAAGAAAAGAGTTTTTCCGTATCACACCATCGATACAGAGTGGTCTCCGAGGCAATACCCGCTACTGGCGCCAAACCAACAATGGGAGGAKGCGCGATCTTCACATGACCTAGGCTCTTCCGGCGTCAACATGGAGGCCTGCTCGGACAGACTGATGCTACAGTTGGCAAAGCGCCGGGAAAAACTTTCGATCCGGCTCCGAAAGATTGTTTGTATTGATGTTGTCGTGGCATCTGGCAGCCATGCTGGACGCTGAGGCCTTTAGTTAGAGGAGGAGCGACGCAATGACGCCCAGGAAGCCGTCMAAACTTTCCGAGTACATCATGAGCGAGCAGTTTCAAGAAAACGCTCGTCGCGGTGTGKCCAAGGCGGTTGCGGAAGCGCGAGCCGCAGGTCTCATCCCGGCCGGGGATTCGCGCATTAAGCCGAGCACGTGTCCCGCCACTGTCGTGATCATTGAGGCTCCGAAACCCCTCAATCCCGCGAAACGCGTCCCGAAATAGCCAACGGCCTTGCCTAGAGACTGGCTGTACGAGAAAGTGCTTCCTCAACTATGGTGCGAGCTCCATCGCCAGACTACCCCACGCAATCTACCAGGTGATACTCAGACTGGTGCACTGCGGGAAATAAGACCTCGAAGCTGATCGTGCCTGCGAATCCCGCTTCGCAAGCGGTAAGCTCAGCGCTGTGCGGCTGGCTTCCAATCACCATCTCGAAACGCGAGCCTTCAGATCAAAGGGCCGACTGCCGCCCTATTCTCGAAGTGAACGTGGACGGACCTGTTTCGCTGTCACTCCAGTACGCCGAGGCTGCACGTCGGCCTGATTTCCCACAACTAACGCCAAGCGCGGTAGAGAATATTTCTTAAGGGTCGTGCGCGACCGTGAAAATGCCACAGTCCGCTGGCGTTCCCCTTGACTGAATGTGGTTTACTTGACATATTAGAAGCGCATTCCATTGCGTAGTGCACAAATAGAAAACTGGCATGCCAATCAGGCATCGCCGCAATCTGGATTCTGCGGAGTCCGCAAGGAAAACATGTCAAAGTACCCTCTTGACGAGACCGTCTTGGCCCGTCCTTGGCCGTCCCTGGACGAAGATTCGCTACAGCCGGACCGCCGATTTCAGTTTCTCGCCTACCAGGAAGCGCTGCAGCTTCTGCTCAACTCCTCAAGCGATGCAGTTGTTCACTCCATCCCTGCTGGAGCCGGTTCCGGCAAAACGCGCTTGCTCGTTGCCATCCTGAACGGATTGCTTCGCAACGGCGTTCCCCCGCATCGGATCGAGGCGATATCGTTCACTAACGCGTCTGCCAATGATTTCCGGCGAAAGCACATCGAGTCGTCTGTTCAGATAGCCACCGGCATCGAGCTCTCTCCCCAGAACATCTGCTTTAGCACGATCCACCAGTGCGCAATGAACGTGCTGAAAAAGCTCCAACCGCATATGGGTGGCGTGGGCTACTATTTCGAAGATTCTCGAACTGGCGGACAAGACGACGATGAAGAAGAGAAACGCAAAGCCGTTCGCTTAGCTCTGTATGCCTCAGTGGTGTACGGAAGAGGCGAGGAGGCCTTGCTGGACAGCTTGGCTCGCTACGCAGAGGGTAACGATAAGGCATTTATCCTTGAGGACCTCGGAGAGCCAGGGCACCATCTGGAACGCGCCGAGCGCTTGATCCGGGAGGAACTGGTGAGCGATGCCGGCCTCGGTGCGTTCACCAACATGTCAGAAGGCGGTCCAGACTATTGCATTGCCGTCGCCACCGATGCCTTAATGCGGCTTCATCACGCTGAAGGAATCACGCTTGACGCAAAACGTGACATGTTCGGAATTCCCAGCTTCCTGGCTGTCGATGAAGCGCAAGATTTGGATTTCCTTCAGTTGCTTTTTTTGCGGGCTCTCGCTCAAAACGGCTCCTCCATTATTCTGGTCGGCGACCCCCGCCAGACCCTCTACGAATTTCGAAACTCGCTGTCCGATTACCCGTTCCGCAAGGACTTCATGGACGACCTGGTCGCCGGGTCGGGCATTCGTGCTTCGATCAGCGAACATGCACTACGAACAAACTACCGGTGTCGTAAGGAGATTATTGGTGGAGCGGAAGACGTATCGGAGTTGATCGTCAACTACAGTATTGAACGGAATCAAAAGGGTCAGAGGCATCAGAACCTTGAACAGTTTAAAGACCCACCCGCCGTAAAGCGCGGTCTTTACGATGATCGGCCAATACATGCCAAGGAAAAAGGTCGCGCTGCGCTATCCGTAATCATAGGTGAGCCGGCTGCCGGGGTGGACGATCCTCCAAGCAAAGCGCCTTCGGCTGTCAGAACCTTATCAGCCCACCAAAGCATACTCCGCTAGCCGAATACTGGTTCCCTGACGTCGACGGCCATCCAGTGCGGCAGCTTCCGTTCTCGAGCGTAATGTTTGCCGGCGCTCTCGCTTTCATCTTATCTTCGGACCGCGACACACAGCAGCGCTTGAAGATCTCTGGAAAGCGAGAACTCCACCACATTTATGTGCGCCCTGACGGCATCCGAGAGACGGAACAACGAAGCGACTGCATTGACACTATCGCGGAGGAACTCAAGGTCTTCTTCGGCGGCTTGAGCACAAAGCTAACTGACCTGTTTCCCGACGCCGATCCGGAGGACTTTTCGGAGCATTTCGACAAGCTCCGTCAAATCGTCGCACGGTTCACGTTCGATGTGTTGGTGCAATATGGACGCTTGCTTTGGGCAACCCGGAAAGTGCCGCAGCCCTATCCGTGCCGTTTTCACCAGATGGCCTGTGTTCATCAAAAGGGACGTTACGAGGGCATGGCCATTCGGCAACTTGGCGAGACGAAAGGCTACCTCAAGTTGATGTGGCGGGCGCTGTCGTCAACCCGGTTTGGCTTGACGGAGGCCGAACGTTCACGCTTGAGTTCCGCCGGACTGAAGCCAGAGTTCATGGATGCGGCCACTTGCATGAACAATTTTCCGCAGAGCATTGATGACTATTGTAGCGTTCGAGGGATCTCCAATAAGGACCTAGATCAGTACCGAGAGCGCTTTATCAATGATCGCGAGACTATCTACGGTGAGTTTTCTCAGCTGTGGCACATCAAAACTCGCACATACATGCGTGAAATTGCGAGGGGCCTGGGCCAGGAGGTCCGCGCCAACCCGCAGTCAGCCGAGGAGTCCTATCGACTAGTAGTCTGGCAAGCCAGTTACCTCAATGCCCGCTATAAGAGCCGTACCAGCATTACCTACAAGGCTGAGAAAAACCAATATGGTGGCCTCTTTATCGACCTGGTAAACGGCCTGAAACACGACGCCATTGTGCAGCGACGAAATGGCAAAGCTACGCTTCAACCAGATGATGTGGGTATCGACCTCACGACAATCCACTCGTCCAAAGGGCTCGAATGGGATCACGTGGTTCTCTATTTTCCGCAACCAAGTCCGAATGACAAGGATTCCAGCTTTAAGGCTTGTCGAGATCTGATTTATGTGGCAATGACACGGGCTGCACGCTCGCTAACGATCGTGCTGCAAAAGAGGAAGAAGTTGATCGAAAGTGCTACGGACACAGGTATCAAAGTCATCGTGGAGCTGATGCATCGCTGGGCGGAGGATAACGAATACTACAATCGTGCGATCGATTGGGGAGACATTCGTCTGCAGGACGATGGGCAGGAGACAATGGTCTATGATGAGACCTCGCACAGTGAACTAGAGCGCTCGCAGACCTGCCGCATGCACCACTACTACGAGGACATGCGATCCCTATCCACAATGGTGCCCCTGACCCCTCCCTCATATGCTTTCTTTTTTCACGGCACAATGTCAACCATATGTGCCTCGTTCATCCAGCAGCGGTTACCGTCGAAAGCAGACCCATCGATTCCAGTAGCAGCTGCTGTCGCACAGATCGTAGACCGTGATTTGCAAGAAGACGAAGCCTATCGCTTCTTAAAGGCTCAGGTGCATGGTGAGATTTATATCCTGATGGAGAGCATGATTCCCATGTACTTCCTGGGTGATCGGACTCGTCATCATGCCCTGCTGACCTACTACACAGACACCTTTGCACACCACTTGGCTGCGATCGCCGCCTCCTCGCAATTGTTTGTAACCTTGAAAGCCTGTCGGGGTAAGCCGGCATATCGTATCTTGATAGAAAAGGGCGTACGGACTGTATTGCCAACTTCAGCAGGAAACGAGCTGCTACCTATCGTTGGAATCCCCGACATTAAGATTCTAGGACCGGATCTCACCTACGTCGCAGACTACAAAACGGTGCCCTTGTGTGAAGAGGGCGACGACGACGAGGCACTTGAAGCTTACGAACGCACCATCTCGACTAAAACGCAGCAACAGGTGAACTACTACCAAGGGATGGTCCAAGCGAAGACCGGACACCGCTACCTAGCAGAGATTTTGTATGTTGCGGATGCCACGCTGTTCGAGTATGACAACATCCCAAGGCATTGCGATGTACTTCCGCATAT
>NZ_JBFTSF010000348.1:0-5987 GCF_056399905.1 Cupriavidus sp. 01L46 | reverse complement strand
CCGGTGCGCCGGCCACCACGCCGAGCGCATAGCCGGAAATCAGCAGGCCCGCCGCCGCGATGGAGACACCGAGGTCGGCCCCAACCTCCAGCAGCAGGCCCATGATGATGAATTCTGTGACGCCGATGCCGAAGGCGCCGGCGGTCAAGGCATAGAGAGCGAGTGGCATAGAAAGTATGTGAAGCGGTATGCGATATGCGAGATGCGATACGGGTTACATGCGATCCAGGAAGCCGGAGCAGCATGCTGCGAAGTATGGGGATGGGAAGATTGGTGCGGTAGACTGCCCGCACGAACAACATTTATGAATTGAATTCACAATGTCGAGGCTCGAAGTCAACCGCTCCGGCGAGATGGAAGTGTTCGTGCGGGTGGTGGAACAGGGCGGTTTCTCCGCCGCCGCGCGCGCGCTGCGCATGACGCCGTCGGCCGTGAGCAAGCTGGTGGCGCGGCTGGAGGCCCGGCTCGGCGCGCGGCTGGTCAACCGCTCCACGCGCCGCATCGAGCTCACGGCGGAGGGCAGTGCCTTCTATGAACGCGCTGTGCGCGTGCTGGCGGACCTGGACGATGCCGAGCGCGGTGCCGCCGCCAGCGCCGCGCCCCACGGCCGCGTGCGCATCAATGCCAACGTGCCCTTTGGCGACCACTTCCTGCTGCCGCTGGTGCCGGAGTTCCTGGCGCTGTATCCGGACATCCAGCTCGATATCGTGCTGACCGACCAGGTCATCGACCTGATGGAGGAACGCACCGACGTGGCGATCCGCGCCGGGACGCTGAAAAGCTCGCAGCTGGTGGCCCGCAAGCTGGGCGAGACCCGCATGGTGGTGGTGGGCGCGCCATCCTACCTGGCGCGTTGCGGCACGCCCCGCGTGCCCGCCGACCTGGCCGGGCACAACTGCCTGAAGCTAGGCTACGCGCGCGCGATCGAAGGCTGGCCGATGCTGGAAGGCGGGCAAGCCACCATGGTGGCGCCGCTTGGCAATGCCATGACCAGCAATGGCGATGCGCTGCGGCGGATCGTGGTCGGCGGGCTGGGGCTGGCCAGGATGGCTGTGTTCCAGGTCCGCGAGGACATCGCCGCCGGGCGGCTGGTGCCGCTGCTGGAGGCGTTCAATCCCGGCGACCTGGAGGCGGTACATGCGGTGTACCTGGGCCAGGGCCGCCACTTGCCGGCGCGGGTGCGGGCGCTGCTGGATTTCCTGGCGGAACGGGTGGAGATGGGGACTTAGGGACGCGGATCCGGCGAGACGCCTGGCTTGCTACAAGAGCCGATCGCGCGTCTAATCATTTAGGGGCTGTTTCGAAATGAGGCGGTCAGGAGGCTGTCAGGAGGCGGTATGCGCTGCACGAATTGCGGCTACGCGAACCTCGCAGGCGCCAACTTCTGCGAGGCGTGCGGGGCGCGGCTTGCGCGCATGTGCCCGCGGTGCGGCGCGGAGGCCACCCTCATTGCCAAGTTCTGCCGCGCCTGTGGCGTTGCGCTCATGGATTCCCCGTCAGGATCGCCTCTGCCTTCCGGGCCAGCAGTCCCGGCCCCTGTCCACTACACGCCACCCCATCTGGCCGAGCGCATCCTGGCTGAGCAAGCGGCCATGGAGGCCCGGGGCGAGACGGCCGGCGAGCGCAAGACCATCACGGCCCTGTTCGCCGATATGGCGGGCTCGACGGCCTTGACCCAGGACCTGGACCCGGAGGAAACGCGCCGCCTCATCGACCCCGTCGTGACGCTGATGATGGAGGCCGTGCACCACTACGAAGGCTACGTGGCCAAGTTCCTGGGTGACGGCATCCTGGCGCTGTTCGGCGCCCCCATTGCCCACGAGGACCATGCCCTGCGGGCCCTGTACGCAGCCCTGCGCATGCAGGAAGCGATGCGCCGGCACAGCGACCGGGTCCGTCTGGAGCAAGGCATACCGCTTCAGATCCGGATCGGCATCCACACGGGCGAGGTCGTGGTGCGCTCGATCCGCAAGGATGACTTGCACACGGACTACGATCCGGTCGGGCACACGATCCACATCGCCTCGCGCATGGAAGGTATCGCTACGCCTGCGTCCATCCTCGTCAGCGAATCCACCCATAAGCTGACGGAGGGATATTTCGAGTTCAAGGCCCTGGGCACCACACATGTCAAAGGCGTCCGGGATGCGCTGGCGGTCTATGAGGTGATGGGCCYCGGGGCAATGCGCACACGCCTGCAAGTCGCGGCGCACCGTGGCCTGGCCAGGTTTGTGGGCCGCCAGGCCGAATTGGAACAGTTGCACAACGCGCTGGCGCTGGCCAAGGCGGGCCGAGGGCAGGTCGTCGCGGTGGTTGGCGAGGCCGGGGTCGGAAAATCCCGGCTGTTCCACGAGTTCAAAGCGAGATCGCAGGCAGACTGCCTGGCACTGGAGACCTTCTCGGTTTCGCACGGCAAGGCCTTCGCCTATCTACCGTTGATCGAGCTCTTGAAAAACTACTTTCAGATCACTGTGCAGGACAGCGACCGAAGCTGCCGCGAGAAGGTGACCGGCAGGCTGCTCACGCTGGAGCGTTCCCTGGAAAGCCATCTGCCCTACTTGCTCTATCTGCTCGGGAGCATCGAACCCGGCTCGGCACTGCCGACCATGGACGCTTCGATCCGACGTCAGCGCACCTTCGAAGCGATTGCTTGCCTGCTGGTCCGCGAAAGCCTGAATCAGCCCCTGGAGGTCATTTTCGAGGATCTGCAATGGCTGGACAGTGAAACCGAGGCCTTCCTCAACCTGCTGATCGACCATGTGCCGGGGGCAAGGATCATCCTGCTGGTCAATTACCGCCCGGAGTATTCCCATGACTGGGGCCCCAACGGCAACTACACCCAGCTGAGCCTGCAGCCATTGGGCCCGGCCGAAGCCCAGGGACTGCTCACCGCGCTGCTCGGTGATGATCGCAGCCTGGCGCCCCTGAAGCAACGCATCCTGGACAAGACCGAAGGCAATCCGTTTTTCATGGAGGAAGTGGTCCAGACGCTGGTCGAGGAGGCCGCCTTGCTCGGCCAGCCCGGCTGCTACCGCATCGAGAAGGCGCCCGCCTTGCTGCACATCCCCACCACCGTCCAAGGCGTGCTCGCGGCCCGTATCGACCGGCTCCCGCTCGCTCAGAAGGAACTGCTGCAGACCCTGGCCGTGATCGGCAAGGAGTTCCCGTTGAGTCTCATCCTGCACGTCACCAGCCTGACCGAAGGCAAGCTGCGCCCGCTTCTGGCCGACCTGCAGGCGGCGGATTTCATTTACGAGCGGCCCGCGTTCCCGGAAGTCGAGTACGCCTTCAAGCACGCCCTGACGCAGGAGGTTGCCGGCAATTCGCTGCTTACCGAGCGGCGCAGCGCGCTGCACGAGAGTACGGCCCAGGCCATCGAGGCCCTCTTCCATGGCCGGCTCAAAGACTACTGCAGCGAGCTCGCGCACCACTACAGCCATAGCGGCAATATCCCGAAGGCTGTCGCCTACCTCCACTGTGCCGGCCAGCAGGCCCTCCAGCGTTCAGCCCAGACTGAAGCGATCCGGCACCTGAGTACCGCCATCGAACTGCTCAAGCGGATGCCGGACAACCCCGAACGCACGCGCCAGGAACTCACGCTGCTGCTCACCCTCGGCCCGGCCCTGATGGCCGCTCGCGGCCAGGCCTCCCCCGAGGTGGAAGCAAACTACAAGCGCGCGCTGGCCTTGTGCGAGCAGGAGAGGCAAACACCCTACGCCTTCTCGGCTCAGCTCGGACTGTGGGCGTTTTATCAGCTGCGTGCGCAGTACGAGATTGCGCACCCCCTTGGGGAACGGCTGCTTGGCCTGGCCCTGGAAACGCAAAAGCCTAAGCAGCTTGCCGAGGCGCATCGCGCGATCGGCGCCACGGTGTTCCGCCTTGGCAAGCTGGACATGGCCCGCAACCATATAGAACAGGTGCTGGCATTGCAGCGCCCGGACCCGCCGGTGTATGACTTTCTGATGGGATACGGGCGGGATCCGGCCGTCCATGCCACGAGCACATTGGGCTGGATCCTGTGGTACCTCGGCATGCCGGACCAGGCCCGCACGCGCAGCCAGGAGGCCCTGGCGATGGCCAGGACACGCCCGGACGCCTTTAACCTCGCACTTTGCCTTGTCTTTGCCGCTGAAGTGCACCTGTGCCGCAGGGAAGTGCAACTGACCCGCGAGTACGCCGAGGCCGCCATCGCGGTCTCGTGCGAGCAGGGATTCCCGATCTACCTGGCGTGGGGAACCGTCCTGCTAGGCTGGGTGCTGGCCGAACAGGGGAATCACGAGGAGGGGATAGCCCAGATACAGCGGGGCCTGGCCGCCTATCAGGAGACCGGCGCGGCGCTAGGACAGCCAAATCTCCTGGCCCTGCTCGCGGATGCCTACGGAAAGGCGGGGCAAATCCATGCCGGACTCGATGCGCTGGCCGAGGCGCAAGCTTTCGCGGAAGAGACGGGAGAGCGGCTTGACGAAGCGACGCTGTATCGCCTCAAGGGAGAACTGATACTCCGGCAGTCAAGCCAGGCGCCCTTCCCGCCCACCGGCTGCGATGAAGCCGAAGCGTGCTTTGAGAAGGCGATCGCGGTCGCCCGCAGCCAGGGCGCCCGGTCACTGGAACTGCAAGCCGTGCTGAGCCTGGCCGGCCTATGGCGCCAGCAAGGAAAGCTGAACGCGGCGCGCCATGCGCTGGCGGCGATCCATGGCAGCTTCAGCGAGGGCGCCGATACCGCCGACTGGCAACAGGCCAAGGCCCTGCTGGATGATCTGACGCGGCAGGATGGCACGTCCCCGGTGCCTTCTCCCGAATGACCCGGATGCAAACCCGCTTCCTGGCACTGTGGTCGCGTTCAGGCGGCACGCAGGCTACGGAGGCCTATGCGGATCTTGCGCGCTGCTACGCCGAGCCGGCACGGCACTATCACACGCTCCACCATGTTCGCCGCTGCCTGCGCGATCTGGACTGGGCGCGCAGCGCGATTCCCGATACTGACGCCGTCGAGCTGGCGCTCTGGTGCCACGACGTCATCTATGTTCCCGGGGCGCAAGACAATGAGCAGCGCAGCGTTGAGTGGCTCCGCTACTGGGCCCGAGGCCGGATTGCCGCAACCGAACGCATCGCCGGGATGATCCTGTGCACCTCACATGCCGGCATGGCCAAGAATCTGGCAGGCCAGTTTACCGCCGATATCGACCTTGCCGTGCTGGGTTGTGCCCGCGCGCGCTTTCGCCAGAACGGCGCGAACTTGCGGGCCGAGCGTCCCGACCTGGATGAGGCTGCCTATGATTGCGCCGAGCGGGCTTTCCTGCGCGCCCTGCTTGATCGCCCTCGCATCTATCACACCGATCTGTTCCATGCTCGCTATGAAGCTCGCGCACGCCGCAACCTGGCGTGGCGGCYTGCGCAGCCGGCGGTATCGGGGGCCTCGTCCTGCGTCAAAGAAATTCCCCTCTGATATCAATGGTCGAACGCTGGCCGATGTGTTCGTAGTGCGCCTCCAGCCACGTCCCGGCCTCAGTCCTTCCCTTGTCACGCAGCGAACAAAGAAAGGCCCAGTCGGCGTTGTACTTGCTCGACACGCCCAGCGCGGCCATCGTCTCATCGGACCGGATCGAGTGGATCATCATCTCCTTCATTTCACTCCGGTCGATCTTGCCTTGCTGGATAAGCGAAGTCACGAATGCGATGGCGCGCATCTCTCGGATAAGAGATGAGTTGAAGCTGACTTCGCTGACGCGATTGAGGATGTCCGCGGCCGTGGTCGGCACACCGCGGCGCACGATCGGGTTGATGTGAACAATCACGACATCGTGGGTATTGCAGTGATAAATCAGCGGGAAAATTGCCGGGTTGCCAACATAGCCGCCGTCCCAATAGTGCTGGCCATCGATAGCCACCGCCTGGAACAGCGTTGGCACGCAGGCTGATGCCAGTACCGCGTCGATGCACAGGTCCTCGCCTGAAAAGATGCGTATCCTTCCGGTCTCGATATTGGT
>NZ_JBFTSF010000347.1:0-5990 GCF_056399905.1 Cupriavidus sp. 01L46 | reverse complement strand
GACAGCGGCACCACGATCGACAGCCGCGCCATGGCGCGTTCCTGGTTCTCGAACTCGCCCGACCAGCTGATCTTGACGTCGTCGGCCTTGACGTTCTTGGCGACCAGCGCCTGCATGTCCTTCACCACGCTGCCCATGTCGCGGTCATGGATGAAGATGCCGATGGACGTGGTGCGCTGGCCGTTCTCGCGGCTGATGTTCATCGCGCCGGAAGCCGCGCGGAAGTGCACCAGTTGCGACAGCGGCACCTGCGCGCCGTCCGCCGTCTGCAAGAAGATATTCGGCAGGTTTGGCAGCTGGCGCTCGTTAGGCTTGAGGCGCACCGCCACGCTGAAGTGCTTCTCGCCCTCCCACAGCTCGGTGGCTGCCTTGCCGGCCAGCGCGGTCTCCATCAGGTCCTGCACGTCTCCCACGTTGATGCCGTAGCGGGCGGCCTGGGCGCGGTCGAAGTCCAGCACATATTGCGGCAGCTCGCCGTCGCGGTCGATAAAGGCGCGCATCACGCCCTGGACCGATTGCACGTTGGCGAGGATCTGGTCGGCCACGCGCTTGTTCTGCTGCAAGCTGTCGCTCTGCACCTTGATCACGATCTGGCCCTTGATCTGGGAGATGCTCTCAAGAATGTTGTCGCGCACCGGCTGCGAGAAATTAGGCTCGATGCCGGGCAGCTGGCGCAGGTTGGCGTTGATCTCGTTGATGATCTTGCGCTTGTCGTAGCCCGCGCGCCATTGCTTGTCGTTCTTCAGGTCAACCAGGATTTCAACGGTGTTGATCAGCTTGGGATCGGTGCCGTCGTCCGGGCGGCCCACCTTGGAAATGGTGGTATTGACCTCGGGCGTCTTGCGAATCACGCCACGCAGGCGGCGGGCCTGGTCGCGCGCTTCGTCGATGGACACCGACGCCGGCAGGTCGAAGCTGACCCACATCGAGCCTTCATCCAGCTCCGGCAGGAACTCGCTGCCGAGGAACTTGCCCACGCCAACCGTTGCCACCAGCAGGCCAACGGAGATGCCCACCACGGTGCGCTTGTGGTCCAGCGCCCAGGCCAGCATCGGCTCGTAGAGGCGCTTGCTATGGCGCACCATGAAGTTGTCTTCATGCGCGATGTTCTTGGTCAGCAGCAGGTGGCACAGCAGCGGCACCAGCGTCAGCGAGATGATCAGCGAGCCGACCAGCGCACCCGTCACGGTGTAGGCCATGGGCGCGAAGATCTTGCCCTCGTGGCGCTGCAGCGTAAAGATCGGGATGTGCGCGGCGATGATGATGATCATCGAGAACACGGTCGGGCGGCCCACTTCGGTGGTGGCCTGGAGGATGGCGTGCATGCGCGCGCGGCTGTCCTTGATCTGGGCTTCCTTCAGCTCGCCCAGCCGCTTGAAGATGTTCTCCACCACGATCACCGCGCCGTCSACGATGATRCCGAAGTCCATCGCGCCSAGCGAMAGCAGGTTGGCGGGAATGCCCACCCAGGTCAGGCCGATGAASGTGGACAGCAKCGCCAGCGGRATCACGATYGCCACGATGGCCGCGGCGCGCACATTGGCCAGGAACAGATACAACACGGCCATCACCAGCAGCGCGCCCTCGACCAGGTTGCCGAACACCGTGTGCAGGGTCTTGTCGATCAGCGTGGAGCGGTCGTAGTAGGGCACGATCTTCACGCCCTTGGGCAGGATCGAATTGTCCAGCAGGTCGATCCTCTTCTTGAGCGCTTCGAGCACCAGCGAGGGATTCTCGCCCTTGCGCATCACCACGATGCCCGAGACGATATCGTCCTCGTCGTCCTGGCCCATCAGGCCCTGGGGCGGCGCGGAACCGGTCCTGATTTCGGCAATGTCCTTGACCAGGATCGGCGTGCCGTTGACTTCCGACACCACCACATCGGCGATATCGGCCGAGGTACGGAAGCTGCCCAGCGAGCGCAGCAGGAATTGCTGGCGCCCGTTGGCCACGGCGCCGCCGCCGGCGTTGGAGTTGGCGCGCTGCAGGGCGGTAAAGAGTTGCGAGAGCGAGATCTTGGCGTCGCGCATCTTCGCCAGGTTGGGGTTCACCTCGTACTGCTTGATGGTGCCGCCAATGGTGACAAGGTCGGCCACGCCCGGGACCTGGCGCAGGTTCTTCTCCACCACCCAGTCCTGCAGCGTGCGCAGTTCCTGCGCGCTGTAGCCCTTGCCGGTCAGGCGAAAGCGGAAGATCTCGCCGATGGCGGTGGACAGCGGCGCCAGCTCCGGCTGCACGCCGTCGGGCAGGTCCACCCCGCGCAGGCGCTCGATCACCTGCTGGCGGGCCACCACGTCGGTGGCCTTGTCATTGAAGGTGACCATCAGGAAGGACAGGCCGAACTGGGTGTGCGAGAACACCCGCACGGAGTTCGGCGTGCCGGCCAGCGCGGTCTCGATCGGGATCGTGACCTGGCGCTCGACTTCCTCGGCGGCCCGGCCCGGGTACAGCGTAATGACGTTGACCTGGATGTCGGAGACATCCGGGAAGGCTTCGATCGGCAGGTTCTTGAAGGCCGCAAGGCCACCCCCGATGAAGATGGCAAGGCCGAGCCAGACGAACAGCTTCTGGTGCAGGGCAAAATGGACGATGCGCGAAATCATGTGGCGGTCTTCCTCACTGCTTCGCGCTGGCGCTGCTGGCTTCGCTCGCGCGCGCCGCGTTGACCGCGGTGGCGTCTCGCAGGATGTCCTGCAGGTACAGGTTGCCGTCGGTCACCACCACGTCGCCATCCTTGAGCCCTTCCACCGCCTCGGCCATGCCGGGCAGCGACACGCCCAGCTTGATCTGCTTGCGCTCAAAGCGGTTCTGCGCCGTGCGCACGAACACAAAGTGGTGGTTCTCGGCCAGGAACACGGCCTTGGACGGCACCGCGATCCCCTGGAAGGAGGCGGCCTGCAGCTTGGCGGTGACGAACATCTCGGCCTTCAGGCGACGGTCCGGGTTGGGCACGGACAAGCGCACCTTGATGCTGCGCGCCGCAGGATCCACGTAATCGGCCACCTTGACCACCTTGCCGGCGAAGGTCTCGCCGGGATAGGCGGCCGACACCAGTTGGACGGTCACGCCGGGCTTGAACAGGGCGATGTCGGCCTCGGCCGCGTCGACCTGCGCCCACAGTTCGCCGGGATCGGTGACCAGGAACAGCGGCGCGGTGGGCGGCTGGTCGGGGCGCAGCTCCATGCCGTTATTGATATTGCGCTCCACCACCAGGCCGTCGATCGGCGTGCGCAAGGCAAAGCGGTTGCTCGCGCCCTCGCCCTGCGCGCCGGCGCCATACTGGCGCAAGGCAGCCTGGGTGCGCTGCAGGTCGGCATTGGCCCGGGCGGCTTCGGCCTGGGTCTGCTCCAGGTCCTTTTGCGCCACGACGCCGGCACCGTACAGCTCGCGCTGGCGGGCCAGCGCCTTGCCGGCATAGGCGGCGTCGGCCGCGGCCTTGCGGGCGTCGGCCTGGGCCACGCCGAAATCGGTCGAGGTCAGCATGGCCAGCGCCTGCCCCGCCTTGACGTTGGTCCCGGGCTGCACCAGCACCTCGGTCACGCGCCCGGCAAACGGCGTCGACACGCGCACGGTGCGGTCCTCATTCCAGACCAGGCGGCCTGGCAGGCTCAGCATGCGCTCGCCGCCGCTCTTGACGGTCTCGCCCACGATGCCGGGCAGCGTCCTGACCGTGGCCGGAAATTCAACGGTGTTGCCGCTGACCTTGGGTTCGTCGCTGGGGGGCGGGGCTTCCTTCTTGCCGCAGGCGGCGAGCGCCAGCGCGACCAGCGAAAACGCGACCAGCCGGGCGGCGACGCCATGGCGGGCCGCGGCACGTACGGGGGACATCGAAGCAGGCGTAGCAGTCATCGGGACGGACATCGGAGCAGACACGGAATTAAGGACGCGGTACATCGGGGCGAGCCTGGGAATTGGGTGAGGACTGCAGGGCGGCGCGGTAAGCCGACAGGGATTTGGCGAAATCGCCTTGCGCGTTGACAGCGTCCAGGCGCGTCTGGCGCAAGGCCCGGCGCGCATCGAGCAGGTCCAGCACGCTGCTGGCGCCCTTGGCATAGGCAAACTCGGCGCTGCCAGCGACACTCTCGGCGGTCGGCACCACACCTTCGACCATCTGCTTGAGCGACAGGCGCGCGGCTTCAAGCTGGTTGCGCGAGCGCTCCAGCTCGTTCTGCGCCTCGAGCAGCACGCGGTTGCGATCATCCAGCGCGGCGTAGTAATCCACCTCGGCGCGGCGGGCTTCGCCGCCAAAGCTGTGGCGCACGTAGAGCGGGATCGACACGAACACGCCGAAGCTGTTGCCGCTGCCGGTCTGGTTGGCGGCCGAGACAGGGTAGTGCTCCGCCTGCGCGCCCACGGTGACATCCGGCACGCGCCCCGCGCGGGCCAGGTCGCGCGCGCTGGCGGCCGCGGCCAGGCGGGCTTCTGCTGCCGCCACGTCGGCGCGGCGCTGCACGGTGTCGGCATCGGGCTGGGGCACCGGCACGTCCAGGGCGGGCCAGTCGGGCGTCAGGCGATTGTCGGCCAGCGTGCCGGGCACGCCGATGGCTTGCGCCAGCGCGGCCTTGTCACTGGCATGGTCGGCCATGGCGCTGCGCAGGTCGGCTTGCGCGCGCAACACATCGAGCTGCAGCTTGGCCACATCGGCGCGCGACACATCGCCAGCCTTCAGGCGAGCCTCGTTGGCCTGCTGGGTGCGGCCGTAGAGCGCCAGCGTCTCGTTGAGCACGGCAACCCGCTCCTGGCTCACCAGTGCCTCATAGAACGCCTGGTCCACCAGGCTCGCCTGCTGGGTGATCACCGCCTGCAGCACTTCGCCGGCGGCACGGCTGGAGGCTTGCGCGGTATCCACGCGCAAGCCTGCCTTGTTGGCAGTCTCGATCACCTGGTCCACGCGCAGCGTGGAGTCCACCGTCTTGCTGCGCGGGCCGCCCGAGTTGAAGCCGGCATGCGGGTTGATATTGGCCACGCCCAGGCTGAGCACGGGGTTGGGCCGCTGCGACGCAATCTGGATATCGGCCTGGCTGGCCTCCACAMTACGCCGCGCCGCGATGATGTCGCGGTTGCAGCGCACGGCATCGACCCGAACCTGGGCGAGGGTCAGGGTAGCCTTGGACGGCGGCGCCACACAGGGCCCGTCCATCGGCAAGGGTGCGCTTTGCGGCACATTCGAGCCGGCCACGGCAGCGCCCGCAACGGCGCCGAGAAGGCTTAGCAGCAGGAAACGAGGAATGGAAAAAGACACGATCAATCTGGCTCGGTTCGACTTAAGTGTGCGGTAAACGACCATGCCCGCCGTTCGGTGCACCGAGTTAGCRAATATTCACGCATCTCCGTGGAACCCGACGTGTTCTTGCCGGTATCCGGCAACGGCGAACGATCTCCCGAGCGCATTCAAACCGAACCGCATTACAAACGCCTTTCACACTGCCAGTAAATGTGGGAAATACCCCTCGAATACCCCCGTTTCGAGGGAAAACCCTGACAAATACGCTGCTTTCGTGACAAAACGAAGTAGCCAGCAGGCGGGTCGCCAAAGCCGCGTATCATTACGCGCTTCGCGCCTTTTGCCCCTGCCGGAACGCCGGCCCGGGGCGTTATCATTCACCCCGCAGTGCACGYAGTTGCCACGCTGTTGCTGTTAGAGCCGCCTCCCGCATTCCATGCTTGACCATTCCCTGCTGCCGTCTTTGCTGTCCGCCCTGTTGATCTTTGGCCTGGGCAGCGCGCTAGGCGCCGTGGGCGGGCTGTTCGGCATCGGCGGCGGGCTGATTGCCATTCCCGCGCTGGGCCTGCTCTATGGCATGGACCAGCAACTGGCCCAGGGCACCGCACTGGTGATGATTGCGCCCAATGTGCTGATCGGCTTCTGGCAATACCGCCGGCGCGCCGACATCGCGCTGCGCACGGCGGTCGTGCTCGGGCTGTCAGCGGTGCTGGCGACTTATGCCTCGGCACGCCTCGCCACCGCCATCGACGCCGTGTTGCTGCGC
>NZ_JBFTSF010000346.1:0-5991 GCF_056399905.1 Cupriavidus sp. 01L46 | reverse complement strand
GCATGATATTTCCTTTCCTTGGCGTACAGCGAAATACATGGGCGAAAACCATGGCCGCGCGGCCTGTCCCGGGACCGGGCAGGGGGCTCGCAACGGCCGGTTTTGGGCTTGCTGCATGATGTCAGCATAGCACCTGATAAAATTCTGCGTTCTGCAATTCATTGCCTGCCACGCGGCGCGGCCTCCACATGCCGCCCGTGACGGTGCCGCCGCGGCAGAACCGCCGCGATGGCACCAGACAACCGCCTCAGGGCCACGACATCCATGCTGCCAGTTCAGACCACCAATCTTGCCGCTGCGTTCAATGACGCGGTGCGCGCAATCGCCCCGGCCGACGCCGCCCTGCCCGACGCCGTCTTCGAGCGTCCGAAGGTCGCCGCCCACGGCGACCTGGCCTGCAATCTCGCCATGCAGGTTGCCCGCGCGCTCAAGCGCAACCCGCGGGAGCTGGCCCAGCAGATCGTCGATGCAGTCAAGGCCGACGCGCGTACCGCAGGGCTGGTGGCCGGCCTGGAAATCGCCGGCCCCGGCTTTATCAACCTGCGCCYGACGCCGGCTGCCAAGGCCGATGTGCTGCGCGCGGTGCTGGAGCAGGGCAACCGCTACGGCGCCAAGGCGCAGGGCGTGCACGGCAAGGTGCTGGTCGAGTTCGTCTCCGCCAACCCGACCGGCCCGCTGCACGTCGGCCACGGCCGCCAGGCGGCACTGGGCGACGCGCTGGCCAACCTGCTGGACTGGCAGGGTTTTGCCGTGCATCGCGAGTTCTACTACAACGACGCCGGCGTGCAGATCCAGACCCTGGCCGTATCGGTGCAGGCGCGCGCCCGCGGCGTCAAGCCGGGCGATGCCGCGTGGCCGGAGTCGGCCTACAACGGCGACTACATCGCCGACATCGCTGCCGATTTCCTGGCCGGCAAGACCGTGCGCGCCTCCGACGGCGACGCCGTGACGGCCTCCGGCAACGTCGAAGACATCGAGTCGATCCGCAAGTTCGCCGTGGCCTACCTGCGCAACGAGCAGGACATCGACCTGCGCGCCTTCGGCGTCAAGTTCGACCGCTACTACCTGGAGTCCTCGCTGTACAGCGATGGCCGCGTCGAGGCCGCGGTGCAGTCGCTGGTGGCCAAGGGCAAGACCTACGAGAACGAAGGCGCCCTGTGGCTGCGCACCACCGACGAAGGCGATGACAAGGACCGCGTCATGCGCAAGACCGACGGCACCTATACCTACTTCGTGCCGGACGTGGCCTACCACACCAGCAAGTGGGAGCGCGGCTTCGCCAAGGTCATCAACGTGCAGGGCAGCGACCACCACGGCACCATCGCCCGCGTGCGCGCCGGCCTGCAGGGGCTGGACATCGGCATCCCCAAAGGCTACCCCGACTACATCCTGCACAAGATGGTCACCGTCATGAAGAACGGCGAGGAGGTCAAGATCTCCAAGCGCGCCGGTTCCTACGTGACCGTGCGCGACCTGATCGAGTGGAGTAACGGCGCGGAAGGCGGCGAGACCATCCGCGGCTGCCTGGAAGCCGGCGTGGCCGACTGGCCCGAGCACTTCACCCGCGGGCGCGACGCGGTGCGCTTTTTCCTGCTGTCGCGCAAGGCCGATACGGAATTCATCTTCGACGTCGACCTGGCCCTCAAGCAGAACGACGAGAACCCGGTGTATTACGTGCAGTACGCCCATGCCCGCATCTGCTCGATCTTCGAATCCTGGGGCGGCGCGGACTGGGAGGCCAAGCTGCCTGCCCTGGCCGGCACCGACCTGGCCCCCGTGACCGGCGCCGACGCTACCCCGCAGGCGCTCGCGCTGGGCCAGCGCCTGGCCGATTTCCCGGACATGCTGGCGGCAGCGGCGGGTGAACTGGCGCCGCATGCGGTCGCCTTCTACCTGCGGGACCTGGCGGGCGATTTCCACGCGTTCTACAACTCCGACCGCGTGCTGGTGGACGACGAGACGGTCAAGCTGGCTCGCCTGGCGATGCTGGCCGCCACCCGCCAGGTGCTGCGCAATGGGCTGGCCGTCATCGGCGTCTCGGCGCCGCAGCGCATGTAAGCCAGGCCGGCGTCGTGAAAGGGGGCAAGCCCCCCTTCATGACGCGCCTTATCCGTATCGCCCTGACCACAGACAGTGATGCCGGGATCGGCGCAGGCTCTATAATCGCGCCATCACGCTAGAGGAATTCATGCAACAGCAACGCAAGCGCRCCCCGCGCAATGCCAGCCGCGCCCCGCAGCGCGGAGGTACGTTCCTGGGACTGGTGCTGGGCCTGATCGTCGGCCTGGCGATCGCGGTAGTGGTCGCCCTGTACATCACCAAGTCGCCGGCGCCATTCCAGCAAAAGGGCGCGCAGAAGCCGGCCGAGCCCGGCAATGTGGTCAGCAACCTGCCCGCTCCGGCGCAGGAAGCGCCAAGCGATCCCAACAAGCCGCTGTGGAGCAAGACGCCGGCCAAGCCGGTTGGGTCCGCCGCTGAGCCCGAGCAGCCGTCCGGCCCGGCGCCGACCACGGTGAAGCCGCCCGAGCGCCAGCCGCCGGTAGCCGTCACCCGGCCAGCCGACAAGCCCTCCGCCGAGAAACCCGCGGACAAGCCCGCCGATCGGCCCGCCGCCGAGAAGCCGGCCGACAAGACCGCGCAGAAGCCGGCGGAAAAGCCTGCCGAAAAGCCGGCCGAGAAGCCTGTCGCCGACCCGATCGCCGAGATCGCCCAGGCCGATGCCAACAAGGTAGGCTACCTGCTGCAGGTAGGCGCCTTCCGCTCGCAGGACGACGCCGACCGCCAGAAGGCCAACCTGGCCATGCAGGGGTTCGAAGCCAAGGTGACCGAGCGCGATGTCAACGGCGTCAAGCTCTATCGCGTGCGCCTGGGGCCGTTCAACAAGATCGACGACATGAACCGTTCGCGCGACCGGCTGCAGGCGTCGGGCTTCGAGGCTTCGGTCATCCGCTTTACCAAGCAGTAACAAGCAGTAACGGTAACCCGGGGCGATCCGCTGAACCGGATTGCCCCGCCGCTGTCATACGCTCATTGCCCATTCTCGAAAGCCGCGCCACATGAAGAAACTCGCCACCTTGTTTGCCACGCTGGTCGCTGTGACCGGTTTCCTGATGACCGCGCCCGCCCAGGCAGCCGCGCCCACCTCGGGCAAGGAATACCAGGTCCTGAAAGCACCGCAGCCCGTCGCGCCGGGCAAGATCGAAGTCACCGAGTTCTTCTGGTACGGCTGCCCGCACTGCTTTGACTTCGAGCCTGAGCTGGAAGCCTGGGTAGGCAAGCAGGGCAAGGATGTGGTGTTCAAGCKCGTGCCGGTTGCCTTCCGCGACGACCTGCTGCCGCACACCAAGATCTTCTACGCGCTGGAAGCCATCGGCAAGCTGGACGCCATGCACACCAAGGTCTTCAACGCCATCCACGTCGACCGCAAGCGCATGCTGGACCCGAACGAAATCGCCGACTTCATGGCCAAGAACGGCATCGACCGCAAGGCCTTCCTCGATGCTTACAACTCGTTCTCGGTGACCACCAACTCGCAACGTGCCAACAAGATCGCCGACGCCTACAAGGTCGACGGCGTGCCGACCATCGTGGTGCAGGGCAAGTACGTGACCTCGCCGTCCATCGCCGGCACCAAGGGCACGGCCATCCAGACCATGGATTACCTGGTCGGCCAGGTGCGCGACAAGAAAATGTAATTCCCGGGCTGCGGCCAACGGCCTTTGGGCTCGCCACGCGCGAGCCGGCCGATGGCCACCAGCGGTCGACCGGCACCGCCGGCGCCGGCGAGGCGCAGCGGCGTCCGGCGCGCGCCAGGGCGGGTCGGTCGGCATGAACCATGTTGCGCTTACCCCTGGACCCTCCCGATGCGAGCACAGAAAGTCTTCCTTACCGGCGCGTCGAGCGGACTCGGCCAGGCCCTGGCGCGCGAGTACGCCTCGCAGGGCGCCATCCTCGGCCTGGTTGGCCGGCGCGAAGAGGTGCTGCGTGAATTCGCCCGCACCCTGCCCAATCCCAATGCGGTGCGCGTCTACGGCGCGGATGTGCGCGATGCCGATGCCATGCAGCGCGCCGCCCAGGACTTCCTCGAGCATTTTGGTTGCCCCGATGTGGTGATCGCCAATGCAGGCGTATCGGTTGGCACCGTCGCCAGCGAGCGCGAGGACCTCGAAGCCTTCCGCATGGTGATGGACACCAACTGGTTCGGCGTGCTCACCACCTTCCAGCCCTTCATGCAGCCCATGCGCGAGCGCGATCCCGGCGCCGGCGGCTGGCGCGGCACGCTGGTCGGCATTGCCAGCGTAGCCGGCGTGCGCGGCCTGCCAGGCGGGGGTGCCTACAGCGCCTCCAAGTCCGCGGTGATCAAGCTGCTGGAGAGCTTGCGCCTGGAACAGCGCCGCGAGCGCATCCGCGTGGTCACTATCGCGCCTGGCTACATCCGCACGCCGATGACCGAGCACAACCCCTATCGCATGCCTTTCCTGATGGACGCCGATGTGTTCGCCCGCAAGACGGTGCGTGCTATTGCCGCAGGGCGTCGCTTTGCCGTGGTGCCCTGGCAGATGGGCGTGGTCGCATCCATCCTGCACCTGATGCCGCGCTGGCTCTACGACGCGATCTTCTCCCGCGCGCCGCGCAAGCCGCGCGCGCAGGAGGGGAGCCAGGACAAGCAGCCATGAGCTGGCAGGACGCAGCCGGCGTCCTGCACCACCCCGCCACGGGCGAGGTGCGCATTGCCTCGCTGGTGCCGTCCGTTACCGAACTGCTGTTTGCCCTGGGGCTGGGTCCCCTGATGGTGGCGCGCACCGGCTTTTGCATCCATCCAGAGCCAGCCGTGCGTGCCGTTGCCAAGGTGGGCGGCACCAAGGATGTCAGCCTTGGGCGGCTACGGGCATTGGCGCCCACCCATGTAGTGGTCAACATCGACGAGAACCGGCGCGAGACGGTGGACGAGATCCGCGCGTTTGTGCCGCATGTGATCGTCACCCACCCCTGTGCGCCCGAGGACAACCTGGCGCTCTACCGGCTGCTTGGCGGTATCTTCGGCCGCCTTGCCGAAGCGGAATCGCTCTGCGCCGCCATGGCATCCGAACTGGCGCAGGTACGTGCCCGGCAGTGGCCCGCGCGCAAGGTCCTGTATGCGATCTGGCAGGATCCGTGGATGACGGTGTCGCGCGGTACCTATATCAGCCAGATGCTGGCGCTGGTGAACTGGCAGACGTGGCCTTCGGCTGACGCCATGCCCGAGGCTTGTGTTGATGGGGAGTGCAGCCGGCCCAATACGCCGCAGACGCGGTATCCGACCTTCCGGTGGAGCGACGCGCTGGTGCGGGAGATTGACCTTGTCCTGCTTTCCAGTGAGCCGTATCGGTTTACCGAGGCACATGTTGATGCGCTGGAGCGGCAGATCGGCAAGGAGGTTTTGCTGATCGATGGGGAGATGGTTTCCTGGTATGGGAGCCGGGCCGTGGAGGGGGTGAGGTATTTGTCGAGGTTTGCAGGTGGGGTTTAGGGGGGTAGGGGGGGCTTCGGTTTCGGTTGCTACTGCTTGACGTCAACTGCAGCGGCTTAACTGCCAGTTCAAGGGCAAAAGCTGAAAGTCAAAGGCAGTTTCACCTCCCCTGCGGGGAGGCGACCTACTTTCTTGTCTCGCCCTCCATGTCAGGATACTTATCGCCTCCGTCTCCTTGGTGAAGCAGAATGGAGGGCGGTGTGCGAATAGGTGATGACACGATATGCAACCGAGCACCGGGAATGGGTGGTGGAGCAGATGATGCCGCCGCTGAACCGGTCGGTCGTGGAGTTGGCCAAGGCCACGGGGATCACGACAGTGACCTTGCGGACTTGGCGCAGGATGGCGAGAGAAGCGGGAAGAATTGTGCCGGGTGATGGAAAGCAAAGCGATCAATGGAGCAGCGCGGACAAGTTTCGCGTGGTGTTGGAGACAGCGCCGCTGAGTGAAGCGGAGTTGTCGGAGTACTGCCGTGCAAAGGG
>NZ_JBFTSF010000345.1:0-10126 GCF_056399905.1 Cupriavidus sp. 01L46 | reverse complement strand
GCCCAAGGGATTGCGCGTGGCCTGGGGGGGCCAGTTCGAGAACCAGCAGCGCGCCGCCGCGCGCCTTGCGCTGGTAGTGCCGCTGGCGCTGGGCGCCATCTTCCTGCTGTTGATGCTGACCTTCCGCTCGATCCGCCAGGCGGCGCTCGTCATCGCCAATATTCCGTTCGCGCTGGTGGGCGGCATCGCCGCGCTGCGGGTGGCGGGCGAGTACCTGTCGGTGCCCGCCTCGGTGGGCTTTATCGCGCTCCTGGGCATTGCCGTGCTGAACGGCGTGGTGCTGGTTTCGCATTTCAATACCTTGCTGGAGGAAGGGTGGCCAATGGCCGAAGCGGTGCGCACCGGCGTGCGCGACCGCTTGCGGCCGGTCCTGATGACCGCCTGCATCACGGCGCTGGGGATGATTCCCTTGCTGCTTGCCAGCGGGCCCGGCTCTGAGATCCAGCGCCCGCTGGCCATCGTCGTCTCGGGCGGCCTGGTCAGCTCCACCGCACTGACCTTGCTGCTGTTGCCGCTGTTGTTCGAGCGCTTTGGCGTGGCGCGGTCGCGCGAGGACAAGCAAGGCCGCATGGCACAAGGAGAGGCGCAATGAGCGGCGCAATGAGAGGCGCAAAGAGAGGCGCAATGAGCAAGATGGCAKCCGCGGCTGTCATGATCGCGGCCGCCGGGATGCCGGGCGTCGCCCGGGCGCAAGCAGCCATGCCGGCTGAAGCTGGCGTGCTGCCGCTTGAGTCCGCCGTGCGCGACGCCGTTGGCCAGTCGCCGGACGTGCAGATGGCCGAGGCCCGCCGCGATGCGGTGCTGGGGCCTATGCCACGGCGCAGTCGGGCCAGCTCGCTGTGATGGATGCACGCCATGAAGTCTCGCGGCAGATCCTGTCGCTGTGGTTCGGGGCACTGCGCGCGCAGCAGGCGCGGCTGGCGGCGCAGGGCGACGACAGCCTGGCGGGCGAGCTGGCGGCCGTCACTGCGCGCCGGGTGCAGGCCGGCGATGCGGCACCCATGGACCATGAGCTTCTGCTGGCCGAGCGCGCCCGCACCGCCGCCACGCTGGCCAGCGCGCGCGCGGCGGAGGCGGCGGCGCTAGCCGAGTTGCGGGTGCGCTTCCCGGGCCTGGGCGTGCCCGGCGGCCTGCCGGCGGATGTGCGCCTGCAGGCGTTGCCGGACGACCCCGCCGATGCGCTGCRCAGCCGCTATGTGGAGGACAGCCACGAGTTTCGCCTCGCCCAGTCGCAGGAGACGCAAGCCCAGCGGCAGGCCCGGCGCACCGACCTGGAGCGCAAGCCGGACCCGACCGTGGGCGTGTTCTTCACGGTGGAGCGCGGCGGCGCGGAGCGGATTGCCGGCGTGAGCATCAGCATGCCGCTTGGCTCCGCGCACCGGCGTTCGGCGGCGGTGGCGGCAGCGGCCGACGCGCAGGCGGCCGCCCGCAGCCGGGTGGCGGTGGAGCGCAGGATCGGCGCCGAGTTCGAGGTGCTGTACCGCGGCCTGGAAGGCAAGCGCGCCGCAGCCGTGGCGCAGGCCGAAGCGCTCGCGCTACAGCGCAGCGCCGCGGCACGCACCGGCCGGGCCTACAAGGCGGGGGAAACCGGCCTGAGCGAACTGCTGATGGTCCGGCGTACCTTGGCCGATACCACGCTGGCCGAACGCGTGGCCCTGGTCGATGCGCTGGAGGCCGATAGCCGGCTACGCCTGGACCTGCACCGGATGTGGGACTTCGACGATTGAGCGCGTCGCTGCCCGGGTGCGGTGCGCCCGGGCAGCGGGCGTCCGGCTAAGGGCTACCGGCTTGCGCGGCCACGCTTTGCCGGATGACTGGCATCGGCCGCTTCGCCAGCCACCTGCGCGCTCGCCAGCAGGCCGCGCAGGAACAGCATCAGCATCCGGCCCGTCGGGTCGGCGCTTGTCGTGCCCCGTTGCAGCGCGAGGCCATGGGCGAGCGCCATGAAACCCGCGGCCAGCTCTTCCGGCTGGGCTGGCGGCACGCGGCCCAGATGGCGGAACAGGCGCTCGATCAAGCCGCCGAGTTCGCCGCGGTGCGTCTCGCAGACCGCGCGGTAAACGCTGGCAAACGACGGGCTGCGATTGGCATGCATCTGCAGCTCGATCGATAGCATGGCCCAGTCGGCATCCGCATGGAGCGCCGCGGCCCAGGCATCCAGGCCCGCGAGCACCTCTGCGCCGGCGTGCTCCGCCGTGTCGAACACCGCTGCCAGCTGCTTTGCCTCGGCCTCCATATGGCCGCGCAGCAGATCGAGCAAAAGCGCCTCCTTGTCCGGGAAGTTCGAATAGAACGCCCCCTGCGAATACCCCGCTTCCTCCGCGATATCCCGGATCGACGTGCCGCCGAAGCCACGCTGCATAAACAAGCTGCGCGCGGCCTCRAGCAGGCGCTCGCGGGTCTGCGCCTGGCTTTGCTCGCGGCTCAGGCGCTTGCGCGGGGTGGGTTGCTTCATTGGCGTGGTACTGGGCGTGGCATTGGGCATGGCGAGAGGGATTGCCGTATCGATTGCATTTGGGACTTCAACTGTTATCATAAAGGATATCAATYGATATCTAGATTTCATATGACCTTCGAGATAAAGGCCTGTCCATGAACTTGCAAACCGCTTTCGTGACCGGTGCCACCGGTCTGCTCGGCAACAATCTTGTCCGCGAACTGCGGGGCCGCGGTGTCGCGGTCAAGGCGCTGGTGCGCTCGGCGGAAAAGGCCAGGCAGCAATTCGGCGATCTCGCGGGTGTGGAGTTCGTGGTTGGCGACATGGCCGATGTCGAGGCGTTCGCCCCGGCCATGCACGGCTGCGATGTGGTGTTCCATACCGCCGCGTTCTTCCGCGACAACTACAAGGGTGGCAGTCACTGGGAAACGCTCAGGCGCATCAATGTCGACGGCACGGCCGCCCTGATCGCGCAAGCCCATGCGGCGGGCGTGCGCCGCTTCGTGCAGACCTCGTCCATCGCCGTGCTCAATGGCGCGCCGGGTTCGGTGATCGATGAAACGCATGTGCGCGATCCCGCCGACGCCGATGAGTACTATCGCAGCAAGATCCTGGGCGACCGCGCCGTCCTGGCTTTCCTCGAGAATGCCCCCGAGATGCATGCCACGTTCGTGCTGCCCGGCTGGATGTGGGGGCCGGGCGATATCGGGCCGACGTCAGCCGGACAAGTCGCGCTCGATACGGTAATGCGCCGCTTGCCGGGCCTGGTTCCAGGGAGCTTTTCCGTGGTCGACGCCCGCGATGTCGCACAGGCCCATATTGCCGCGGCGCTGCGCGGGCGGCGTGGCGAGCGCTATCTCGCGGCGGGCCGGCATATGACCATGCGCGAGCTGATCCCGCTGATCGGACGCACCGCGGGGGTGGCAACGCCCAAGCGCGCGCTGCCCGTGCCGTTGTTGTTTGCGCTGGCCTGCGTGCAGGAGATCTACGCCCGGGTCAGCGGCAAGCCGATCCTGCTCAGCCTTGCAACCGTGCGGCTGATGGTGAAGGAAGCGGACCGGACACGCTTTAGCCATGCCAAAAGCGAGGGCGAGCTTGGCTTGGGCTTCCGGCCCGTGGATCACACGGTTCGCGATGTCATTGCCTGGTATCGGGCGCACGGATGGCTGCCGGGCGCGGCGTGAGGGCTGGGGGCGCAAGCTGAACGCCATGGCTGCGGGGCCGGGCGGCGGAGCAGGCCAAGGTCATGCCGATTTTGCATAGGCTGCCCCCGCGCCTTGTGGAAGAATGCATGCATTCTTCCAGTGCGCACCCGTACTGCAACCCAGGCCCCGGCGCCCGCCAGCCTTACCCTACCCACCATGAACGAAGAAATCGTCTATCTCAACGGCGAGCTCACGCCCCTGTCCGAAGCCCGCGTCCCCGTGCTGGATCGCGGCTTTATCTTTGGCGATGGCGTGTATGAAGTGGTCCCTATCTATGCCGGCAAGCCGTTCCGCCTGCAGCAGCACCTGGCGCGGCTGGCGCGCAGCCTGGACACCATCGGCATCCCCAACCCGCACGCCGACGCGCAGTGGATGGCGCTGATCGACCGTGTGGTGCAGGCCAACGGCCTCGCCGACCAGATGGTGTACATCCAGGTCACGCGCGGCGTGGCGCGGCGCACCCATGCCTTCCCGAAGACGGTGACGCCGACGGTGCTCATCATGACCAACCCGATGTCGCTGCCCTCGGCGGCCATGCGCGAGAAGGGCGTGTCCTGCGTGACAGCGCAGGACAAGCGCTGGCTGCACTGCCAGGTGAAATCCACCTCGCTGCTGGGCAATGTGCTGGCGGCGCAGAACGCGGTGGAGAACGACGCCACCGAGACCATCCAGTTTCGCGACGGGATGTTGACCGAGGCCTCCGCGTCCAACGTCTGGGTGGTCAGCAAGGGCCGGGTCTCGGCGCCGCCGAAGGACAACCTGATCCTGGAAGGGATCCGCTACGGCTGGATGGAGGAGCTGTGCGCGGCGCTGGATATCTCGCTGGAAGCGCGCCGCATTTCGCAGGACGAGGTGATGGGCGCGGATGAGGTGCTGCTGACCTCGGCCAGCAAGGAGATCCTGCCGGTGGTCACCATCGACGGCAAGACCATCGGCGATGGCGAGCCCGGCCCGGTGTTCAAGAAGTTGTACGCCGCATACCAGGAAGCCAAAGCGGCCACGCAGGCGGCGTGATCAACGCCTAAGCGCGCGGCGTGGCTATTCGGCGCGAGCCGGCTACCCCGCAGCGCGCTGCATGAAGACAAGCGGCCATATGTGATAGCTCGTTCCACAAGATTCCCTTCCGGCAGCGCGATCCCGCTCGCCTGACATGATCCGCGCTAGACAGAAATGCCCCCGCGTTGCATGCTCTGCGAACGCGGACATTCAACTGTTGAGAGGAATCGCATATGGAACAACCAGCACGCAACCAGATCGCCGCTACCCTGATCCCGGGCGACGGCATTGGCCCGGAAGTGGTGCAAGCCACCGTCAAGGTGTTGGACGCGCTGGGGGCGCCGTTTTCCTGGGACGTGCAGCAGGCTGGCATGGCGGGCATCGACCAGGGCGGTGATCCGCTGCCGGAGGCCACCCTCGAGAGCATCCGCCGCACAGGCCTGGCGCTCAAGGGCCCGCTGACCACGCCGGTKGGCGGGGGCTTCCGCTCGGTCAATGTGCGGCTGCGCGAAGCCTTCAACCTCTTTGCCAACGTACGGCCCGCGCGCACGCTGGTGCCAGGCCGCTTCGAGGATATCGACCTGGTGCTGGTGCGCGAGAACGTGGGCGGCTTCTACGTGGCGCACGATTACTACATCGCCGTGGGCGATGACCCGCATGCGGTGGCCGTGTCCACCGGCACCAATACGCGCGACGCCTGCCGGCGCATCGCCCGTTTTGCGTTCGAGTATGCGGTCAAGAACCAGCGCAAGAAGATCACCGTGGTGCACAAGGCCAATATCCTGAAGGCGCTGACCGGCATCTTCCTGGAGGCCGCGCGCGAGGTGGCGCAGGACTACGTTGGCCGCGTGGAGATGGATGATCGCATCGTCGATGCCTGCGCCATGCAGCTCGTGCTCAATCCCTGGCAGTTCGACATGCTGCTTTGTACCAACCTGTTCGGCGACATCCTGTCCGATCAGATCGCCGGCCTTGTCGGCGGGCTGGGCATGGCGCCGGGCGCCAATATCGGCGAGACGGCAGCCATCTTCGAAGCCGTGCACGGCTCCGCGCCGGACATCGCCGGCAAGGGCATCGCCAACCCGATCTCGCTGATGCTGGCCGCCGGCCTGATGCTCGAGCATGTGGGCCGCCAGGACCTGGCGGCGCGGCTGCGCCAGGCGATCGACCTGGCGCTCAACCAGGACCAGGTGAAAACCGGCGACCTCAAGGGCTCGGCCTCGACCTTGCAGTTYGCCGAGACGGTGATCAAGCGGCTGGGGTGACCGCGCGGCGAGCGTCCCGGCCTGCGCCGGGCAGCTTACTACTACCTCTGCCATTCCCCACAGCGGCAGGGCGGAGCAACCCCGATAGCCTGAACGCACCCACTTGCGTACGATGTCTGCGCCGCAACCGTCACTCCCGATACGGCCGGCGTTAACCGAGGGCTTGGCATGCAGACATCGGAACCCTACCTCCACTTTCGTCTCGATTCGAATGACGATCACAAGATCGAGGTCCACCGCTGGCAGGGCGGCGTCGCGCCGCGTGCCGTGGTCCAGATCGCGCATGGCATGGGCGAGCATGCGCTGCGTTACCGGCCCCTGGCCGACGCGCTGGTGCGCGCGGGCTACGTGGTCTACGCCAGCGAGCATCGCGGACACGGCGCCGATGCAGCCGCGCAGGACAAGCTTGGCGACTTCGGCCCGCGTGGCTTCGCCGCGCTGGCGGACGACATGGCCGTGCTCAGCCGGCACGCACGCGCGCAGCATCCCGGGGTGCCGCTGATCCTGTTTGGCCACAGCATGGGCTCGTTCGCAGCGCAGTGCTACCTGGTTGCGCACAGCGATCTGCTCGACGGCGTGTCGCTGTCGGGTACCACCGCGGTGGATCTGATGCTGGCAGCGGCGCAGGCGGGATTCAAGCTGGAAGACATGAACGCCGGGGTGCCGGATGGCCGCACGCCATTCGACTGGCTCAGCCGCGACCCCGCCCAGGTGGATGCGTATCTGGCCGATCCGTTGTGCGGGTTCACCGTGACGCCGGCATCGCGCGCCTCGATGTTCACCGAGTGCGCGCGCCTGGCTACCGCGCGGCAGGGCAGGCCGATGTGTCGTCCCACGTGTTCGGCGGGGCGCGGCATGAAACGTTGAACGAGACCAACCGCGAKGAAGTGGTCGCGGTGTTCATCGCGTGGATCGAGCGGGTAGTGTCCAGCCGCTGAATTGCTGATTTGCCGATGGCGCTAGGCTAGCAGCCGCGCCTCGGTCAGCGCCTGCAACTCGCCGAAGGTCATGCCCTCGGCCATGGCCTCCACGCGCAAGCCGCTGGGCGTCACGCGCATCACCGCCAGGTCGGTATAGATGCGGCTGACCACACCGCTTGCCGTCAACGGCAGCGTGCAGCGGTGCAACAGGCGCGGGCGAGCGTCGCGCGTGGTGTGTTCCATCAGCACCCAGACCTCGCGCGCGCCGAAGGCCAGCTCCATGGCGCCGCCCACCGCGGGCGGCGTGTTCGGGTCGCCGCGGCTCCAGTTGGCCAGGTCGCCGTTCTCCGCCACTTCGTAGGCGCCAAGGATGGCCAGATCCAGGTGGCCGCCGCGCATCATCGCGAAGCTCAGCGCGGAATCGAAGATGGCCGCGCCAGGCTGCAGCGTCACCGGCTGCTTGCTGGCATTGATCAGGTCCGGGTTCTCCTGCCCCAGCGGCGGGCGTGGCCCGAGATGCAGGATGCCGTTTTCGCTATGCAGGAAGACCTCGCGCTCCCGCGGGATCATGTCGCCGACCAGCGTCGGCAGGCCGATGCCCAGGTTGACGTAGGCGCCCGGCCGGATGTCCTGCGCCGCGCGCCGGGCGATCTGTTCCCTGTTCCATCGCTTCATGGCTGGCTCCCGGCTTGTGGCTTGTTGGCGTTAGCGGTGACGACGCGGTGGACAAAGATGCCGGGCGTCACGATATGTTCGGGGTTCATCGCGCCGGCCTCGACCATCGCCTCCACCTCCGCCACCACCACGCGCGCCGCCGTGGCCATGATGGGGTTGAAGTTGCGGCCCGCCAGGTGATAGTCCAGGTTGCCAAGGCGATCCGCATGGCGTGCGCGAATCAGCGCAAAGTCCGCATGCAGCGGCAGCTCCAGCACGTGCGGCACACCGTTGATCTCCCGCGTGTCCTTGCCTTGGGCAAGGATCGTCCCGGCCGTGATGGGGCAGTAGAAGCCGCCCAGCCCGGCTCCGGCGCAGCGAATGCGCTCCACCAGCGTGCCCTGCGCCACCAGCTCCAGCTCGATCTCGCCGCGCCGGTAAGCGTCGCGGAACGCCGTGGCGCCCGCTGTCAGCGGGTAGGAGCAGACCAGCTTGCGCATGCGCCGGGCTTCGATCAGGCTCGCCACGCCTTCGCCGTCGTAGCCGGCGTTGTTGGAGATCACCGTGAGATCCCGCGCGCCGTGCGCCAGCACTGCGGCGATCAGGCCGTCGGGCAGGCCCGCGCTGCCGAAGCCGCCCACCATCACGGTGGCGCCGTCGCGCAGGTCGGCGATGGCCTCTGCGCAGCTTGCTACCCGTTTGTTGACCAATCCCATGCCCGACTTGCTCCCGATACGTGACGCGGCGCAGCCGCCAAGTCATGCATCATGCGGCGCAGGCTTTGATAGGTTCAAGTGCGCAAAGCTTAATTGTTGATAAGCTGCGCTTATATTGAAAGCGGGCTATCGCGATGAACCTCGAACTCCGACACTACCGATACTTTGCCGCGCTGGCCGAGGAGCTGCACTTTGGCCKCGCGGCGGAGCGCCTGGGCATATCGCAGCCGGCGTTGAGCCAGCAGTTCCGGTGGATCGAACAAGAGGCGGGCGCGCCGCTGCTCTCGCGCAGCAAGCGCCGCATTGCGCTGACCGAGGTGGGTGCCGTTTTTTACGAGGAAGCAATGGGTGTGCTGCGCCAGGTCCAGCATGCCGGGCTGGTCACGGCCAGTGCCAGCCGGGGTGATGTCGGCGGCGCTGCCATCGGGTATGTGGCGTCGGCCGCGTTGTCAGGCTTGCTGCCAAGGCTCGTCTATCGTTTTCGCCAGGATCATCCGGCCGTGCGGCTTGCCATGCGGGAGATGGACATGCCGGCCCAGCTCGAAGCGGTGGCACGTGGCGAACTCGATATCGGCTTTATCCGGCCACCGCTGCGGTCCCTGCCAGAAGGGCTGGCCTTGTTCGACATCGCGTCCGAAGCCGTCGTGGTGGCCTTGCACGCCACCCATGCGCTGGCTGGCCGCGCCCGCGTCGACGTAGCCACGCTGCGCGACGAGACCTTTATCTGCACGCATACCGAGCACGGTACGGGCTTCTACGCCATCACGCTCGCCATCTGCGGCAATGCCGGCTTCCAGCCACGCGTAGAGGCTTTGTCGACCCAGATGGCTACCATCATCAGCATGGTGGCGGCCGGGTTTGGCGTGGCGCTGATCCCCGCCTCGATGCGCGCGTTCGCCCCGCCCGACGTGGTATTCAAGCCGCTGGCCCGCAACGACGTGGTGTCGCAACTGGCCGTGGTCCATCGCAAGAACGAGCGCTCGCCTACGGTGCTGAGGCTGATCGAGCGCTGCCGCGAGGCGAAGGGGGCAGAGCGGCAGCCAGAGTAAATCGTGCGGCAAGCCTTCTAGCCTTATAGCTTTATAGCCCTATGCCAGTCCGCATCTGCCGCGCCACCGCCGCCGCTTATTTCTTGAAGCGCGTGGCTTCCGCCTGCGTGACAGAGCCTGCGTCGGCGCCGTTGAGGTCCACTCGCGCAGCGCCTTCCGTGAGACATGCCTTGTAACGGGTCCCGCGGCACCAGGTCTTGATGGCTTCGCGCAACTCCGCCTCTTGCAAGCCCAGCTCGCTAGCGTAGCCAAGCAGATCGTCGAAGATGCCGACTTTCAACGCTCGCTTTGGCGCAGGGTTCTTAGGGAAGGCCAGGGGGAAGCGCTTTTGAAGCCGCCCGATGTTCCGTACAACAGGATCCACCGGTTTCGACTGGGCMGCTTGCGCGGATGGGCGGGCGCGTGTGGGCTTGGCCGCCGGCTTGGGTTTGGCCTGTTGCGCCAGCTGCGCTTTCAGCGCAGCAAGTTGTTCGAATCCCATAGTGTTCTGTTGTGAAGAGGTGAGGAGTGAAGGCGAATTTTAGCGGAAGCCGGTCAGCCCCGAGGTTTGATGCTCGATTGTGCGCTTTGGGGCGCTTTTTTTGTGCCGACTAAATTTTCCAGAAAAGACTTGCCAGCACCGTGCCGACAGCTTAGTATTCGCCCCCTTCCGCAGTACAACGCTCAGCTGCAAAGCAGACGGGCGAAGGTTGCGGGGATGGCAGGAAAGGTGAGAAGAGCGCGTAGCGAATCTAACCCGAGCAAGAAAAGATTAAAAAAGTATTGATGAAACGCAGATAATTCTTTATAGTCTCGTTCCTTCGCTGCAGACAAAAGCAGCGACGCGGCAAGCAAAGCGAACCGTGGCCAGTTCTTTAACAAACAAACAACCGATAAGTGTGGGC
>NZ_JBFTSF010000344.1:0-6030 GCF_056399905.1 Cupriavidus sp. 01L46 | reverse complement strand
CTACCATGACATTAGGGTTTCTACTGATAATAGAGATAGCCCAACGACGCGCATAATTACTCAGTGTTATGCCTAGTATGCAGTTTTACGGACGGCGGTTGCGCTGGAGCACGGCAAGGCTGCTGAGCGGCACGCCCCTGGAGACCTCACGTCTCCTAAACTTCGATCACTTGAACAAGGGCTTCAATCGTGCCTCGACTGCAACTCACCGATGCGTTGAGCAACGGGACCGTGGAAGGCGAGCGACGGCTACACGCTCAACGCGCTCCAGCGCAACGCAAAGTGATCAAGACCAAGGAAAATCATGGACCAGACTGAAATCCCGGCGCGGCTACGCAAGCGCGAAGGCATCGGGGCGCGAGTGCTGCGCAAGGAGGATGCCCGTCATTTGGCGGGCAAAGGGAACTTCGTAGGCGACTTCGTGATACCGGGCATGCACGAAGTCGCCTTTCTGCGCAGCCCTTTGGCGCACGCGACCATCACTGGTGTCGAGTTTCCGGAGGAACTGACAGGGCAAGTGTTTCTGCGCGAGATGATGGCGGACGCAGCAGACATCGGCTCACCTTCGTCGCTGCCAACATATCAGCCGTCATTGCTGCCGCCACTGGCCAGCGGCAAGGTACGCTTCGTGGGAGAGGCAGTGGCTATGGCCATCGCCCCGACGCGTGCGGTCGCAGAGGACCTGCTTGAGCAAGTGCATGTCTCGTATGAGGAGTTGCCCATCTATCACGACTCTTGGTCTGCGCTTGCAGCTGAGGGTGAACTCATGCATGCCGGATGGAAAGACAACGTCTTTTTGACGCTGCGAGCCGACCGCGACTTCGACGAACTCGCCGCCAAGGCAGAGGTCAAAGTCAGCCGCACCATCGAGCTCTCACGCCAGTGCATTGCACCCATGGAGGGCAAGTCGGTGTTGGCCTATTGGGACTTCCAGGCCGATCAACTCGTCGTGGTTAGTGCAACGCAAGTGCCGCACCTGGTGCGCACCGGAGTAGCACAGCATCTTGATATGCCTGAAGAGGCCGTTCGCGTGGTGTCGCCCGACGTCGGCGGTGGCTTCGGCTACAAAGGGATGCTGTACCCGGAAGATCTGTGCATCGCGTGGCTGGCCAAGACTTACCGACGGCCATTTCGCTACCTCGAAGACCGGCGTGAACACCTGATCGTTGGCGCCAACACGCGTCAGCACCACTATCAGGTAACAGCCTATGCGGATCGAACTGGAAAGGTGCTGGCATTGGACGCGGTGATCACGATCGACGGAGGCGCATATTCGTACTGGCCGTTCTTCATCGGTCTGGAGCCAGGTCAGGCTCTTGGGAATCTGCCGGGCCCATACACCTTTCGCGGCTATCGCTGCGAGACAGTCTGCGTCGCAACGAACAAACCAGGCTTCATGCCCTACCGGGGCGTGGCGCGAACGGGAGTGTGCTTCGCAATTGAACTCTTGATGGACGCACTGGCGCGTGAGGTCGGGCGCGAGCCCTGGCAAGTCCGCATGGAGAACCTGGTTCCGGCCGATCAGATGCCATATGTCAACGTTGCCAACAAGCACTTTGACAGCGGCGACTTCCCAAAAAGTCTCAAGCGTGCGCTGGAGATGATTGGAGTCGAGGCGGTGCGGGAGCGTCAGGCTCGTGGGGAACCGGATGGACGCCGCATTGGCATCGGCACTGCAACCTATACGGAGCAGTCCGCCCATGGCACGTCGGTGTTCGCCACCTGGGGGTTGCCGGTCGTGCCTGGACACGACCAGGCCTCGGTCAAATTGACTGCGGACGGAGGACTCGAAGTTCGAGTCGGCGTGCATTCACATGGCCAGGGCATGGAGACTACTTTCGCCCAAATTGCGCACGACGTGCTGGGGATCCCCATCGTGCGCATCCGAGTCGTTCACGGCGATACCGCCCTGACCCCCTTCTCTTCGGGCACGTACGCTTCCCGCGCAACAGTCATGTCAGGCGGCGCCATCTCAACCGCATGCAAGGAGCTGTTGCCACGCTTGCAGGCGATCGCCGGCCACCTGATGGGAGTGGAGCCGCAAGCCGTCGTTTTGCTGGAAGGGCGCGCCTTCGCGGGCGAAAAATCAATTTCCCTGGCCGACGTGGGACGTGCCTGGTATCTCACGCCACAAGAATTGCCTTCCAACGTCCATCTTGGTGGGTTGGAAGTGTCGCGTGCGTATAAGCCCAAAGTCGACACCGGCACTTTCACGTATGCGAGCCACGCGGCAGTTGTCGCGGTCGACACCGAAACGGGGAATGTCGAAATCCTCGACTACGTGGTGGTCGAAGACTGCGGCACGATCGTCAACCCCATGATTGTCGAGGGGCAGACCATCGGAGGGATTGCCCAAGGCATCGGCACCGCGATGTACGAGGAGAGTCCTTACGACGATCAGGGTCAGCCACTGGCTTCCACGCTAGCTGACTACATCCTGCCTGGCGCAACCGAAGTGCCGCGCATTCGCATCGATCACTTCGAGACAYCGTCTCCCCACACCGAGTTCGGCGCCAAAGGCGTGGGCGAAGGCGGCGCAATTGCGCCCCCCGCAGTAATCTTCAACGCGGTAAATGACGCGTTGCAGGGCACTGGCGCTGCGGAGCTACTTATGACCCCTTTAACACCACGTCGTCTGCTCAAGGCTCTCGAGGCCTCGCAACAGGAACAGGAGGGCACGAAGTGAAGGCCGCTAAATTCGCATACACACGAGCCCTCGAGGTGGATGAGGCGCTGAAGCTATTGGCCAAGGGTCGCGGAGCGTCGAAAGCGATCAGCGGCAGCCAGTCTTTCGGCCCGATGCTCAACTTGCGACTGGCGCGGCCATCGGAGGTGGTTGAGATTGCCAACATCGCAGGCCTACGCAGCGTTAGTCAAATGGCCGACTCTATCGAAATTGGCGCCGCCGTCACGCACGCCGAAATCGAGGACGGCCTGCACAAGCCCCTGGTGCAGCATCCGATGCAGCGGGTCGCGGCGGGCATCGCCTATCGCGCTATCCGCACGCGCGGCACGGTCGGGGGCAGCCTCGCACACGCCGACCCCGCGGCTGACTGGGTCGTCACGCTCGCGGCACTGGGTGCGCGCATCCGTTTGAGGTCCCCGCGCGGGGAACGCACGGTTGAGGCTGATGCGTTCATGCTCGGCGCCTATACAACCGTGCTCGAGTTTGATGAGTTGATTGTCTCAATCGCTGTGCCGTCCCAAACGAGTACCACGCGGTGGGGGTATTACAAGTTTTGCCGCAAGCCCGGCGAATTCGCTGAAGCTAGCGCGGCGGTCTATCTCGACGCCGCGCGCAACTGCGCGCGCATCGCTCTAGGAGCTGTCGATGGGCCACCTATCCTCCTGAAAGACCTCGCGGCCACGATCGCCAGCGAGGGCGCCAACGCCGCGAGTCGTGAGCAACTGCGTGCGGCCGTCAGCACGGCGCTTCCCGAGCGCGACCTCTGCGATCAGAAGCTCTTTACAGCATGCGTTGAGCGTGCACTAGAGCAAGCCGGCGTTCTTGCCCGGCGACAAGCCCCATCGGAGTGAAGACTTGGACCCCATTTCCATTCAAGTGAACGGCCGCAGCGTCTGCCGGCAAGCCGAGCCGAGAATGCACCTCGGCGACTTTTTGCGTGACGAGTTGCATCTCACGGGCACACATCTGGGCTGCGAGCACGGTGTCTGTGGCGCTTGCACGGTTCTGATCGATGGTCAACCGGCACGCTCGTGCATCACCTTCGCCGTGGCATGTGAGGGCCACGAGGTCACAACGATCGAAGGCTACGACGACGATGCAGTGATGCAACTGCTGCGCCCAGCATTCACGCGCCACCACGCACTGCAGTGCGGCTTCTGCACGCCCGGCATGCTCGCCACGGCGCGCGACATCGTAATTCGTCTGCCTGACGCGAGCGAGGCACGGGTGCGTCTTGAGTTGTCTGGAAACTTGTGCCGTTGTACTGGATACCAAGGCATCGTGAACGCGATCTTGGACGTACTGCAAAATCAGCGTAACTCGCCCGACCCGCGAGTCCAAAAGTTGCGTGAGACGTGGCACGCATCACGCGCGATTGCAATCAACTGCGCCTCCGTTCCAACGCAGGCAAATCAGCCAAGGTCGACGGCGCCAAAATCATGTTCGCCTACGCCCCCATTCATGACGGATTCGCTGCAAAAGGCGTCTCAACTGTCGAGGAGACCGTCAACTGCTGCGTCGGCCGCACATACGGAACTCGCGGATGTCGACCCCGCCGCAATGGCGAAAGCGAAAGCTAAAGGCAACTGTATTGACGTCAATTTCGATGTACCGTACCCGCTGGAGCAGGTATGGGAGTTCATGGGTAACCTGCCTGCGGTCGCATCGTGCCTACCTGGCGCGACTATCGACTCGCACGAGGGTGAGAAGGTCAGGGGCACAATTGCCATCAAGTTTGGTCCGATGTCGGCGGCCTTCGCAGGTGCGGCGCGGCTGGAGCGTGACGACGTTGCGAAGCGCGCTGTGCTTCGCGGTGCCGGTCAAGACAGCCTGAGCAATTCGCGCACCCAAGGAGATATTACCTATCGACTGGAGACCTTGGCGGCGGACAACACCCGTGTTCATGTGGACATGGTGTACGCTTTGCAGGGACCGTTAGCGCAATTCTCGCGCTCCGGTCTCGTCAAAGACTTCGTGCGCCGCATGGTGGCCGACTTCGGCAAGCAAATCACGTACCGCCTCAGCGGACAAACGGCGCCGTCCGACAAGCCACAGCCCTCGGTCTCGATCGCCGGGATGATGTGGAGCGTGCTTTGGAATCGCGTGCGTGGGTGGTTTGGAAAGCCCCCACAGGCGTAAAGCGGCTTGCTCGACCCGCCCCTCAGATTTTCAAATCTCGAGATCAACGTGCAGGAGCGCTGAAGGCCCGGATAACTCGCATCGGAGCCAACAGCACCTACGCAGCGGGCTAGTTAACGTCGAGCAGGTCTCCGTAGTGCACACGTCTGCCTTTTTGTCCACGTACAAGCCGCTCAGGAGTTTCAATGAGTTCATTGCCTTACGGTCATCACGTGCGCGCCAACGGGGTGCGCCTTCACCTGCTGCGCTATGGAGGGCAAGGGCCTCGCTTACTCCTGCTGCCGGGCATCACAAGCCCAGCCATTACTTGGGGCTTCGTCGCCGAGCGATTGGCACGTCACTACGATGTCCATGTCCTCGACTTCCGCGGCCGAGGCTTGTCGTCCAGCACGCCTGGCATCAACGCGAGCCTGGATGCGATGGCGTCGGACGTGCTCGACTTACTGGACGTCCTGGCATGGCCATCCGGGACGCTGCTGGGCCACTCGATGGGCGCTCGAGTAGCGATTCGCGCCGCGGCTCGCAATCCGCAGCGCATAGCCGAGCTGCTGCTAATCGATCCGCCAATGACCGGTCCCGGCCGCCGTACCTACCCGACTCCGCTGTCCTGGTATGTAGACTCAATTCGGCTAGCCGCGCAGGGCACGACAGCCGAAGAACTTCGCCCCTTCGCGCCGACTTGGTCTGAGGAGCAACTGCGGCTGCGGGCCGAATGGTTGCACACCTGCAATGAGGACGCTGTCGTACAAGCGTACTACGGGTTCCATCTGGACGACATCCACGCTGACTTACCGAGGCTGCATATCCCCGGACTTCTGATGGCGGCAGGACGCGGGGGCGTATTGCTGCCGGACGATTTGGCGGAGATCAAAACGCTTGCACCGGGTCTGGTGCAATGCACTGCAGCCAACGCGGGACATATGATTCCGTGGGATGATGAGGGAGATTTTTACCGTCTTCTTGGTGAGTACCTCAAGGTCGATCTGTTATCGCAGAAATGAGCCGTAGTTGGTTTCCTTATCACAACCATCGGAGTGATACACTCATCGCATGACAACACCAGCAATTCCGAGATGACCACAAGGCGCGCTCCCGCTCAGAAGAAGAAAAAGAACAGTCCAATCGAGCCGGCTAAGTCCTCAGTTCCGCTGCCCTTCAGCCCTGTTCGTCAAGTTATGTGGGACCGGCCTGGCTTCCTGATTCGT